>JASLJP010000156.1 GCA_030152425.1 Aquirhabdus sp. | reverse complement strand
TTACACAACATCAGTGACGCAAACCAGGTATTCATCGCCACGATCAGAGCTTGGGAGGGCTCTTTGCTGTATTTGCGCATTTCTTCGATGTCGGTCATGGCCACGCCATAGAAACGCTCCATAGTCAGCACGCGGCGTGTCGATGCTTTGGCATAGACTTTAGGCACGATCACTTGGGTGGTGTTACTCGCTTCTAAGAAATGCTGAAAGTCGGCGATGTTCTGTGCCTCTTCGATGAAATCAACCTCGCGCACCATGCGTGTTTTGATCTCATTGACGATCGCCGCCAATGAAGCGAACTTCATCTTCGGCACCAAACGCTCCAGCACCTTGGTTGCGAAGTGGACAAAGCCCAGATCGGTATGCAAGATGGTCTCGACACCGGGTTTCTGCACCTTAATCACGACATCTTCACCCGTGACCAAGGTTGCCGCATGGACTTGGGCAATCGATGCCGAGGCCAGCGGCTTTTGTTCGATATGACTAAAGATCTCGACCAGTGGGCGATCAAACTCTTCAATCAAAAATGCTTCGATTTGGGCGAATGGGATCGGCGTGGTTTGATCCAGACAGCTCTGGAACTCCTCCACATACTCACGCGGAAATAGCGACGGCGAACTGGCAATAAACTGACCCAGTTTGATATAGGTCGCCCCTAAACGCTCGAAAGTCTCACGCAGCAGTCTGGCTGGCGTGGGTTTGTTATTGGCATAACGAATGCCGGCTGCTGCCAACACCAGCGTGGTTTCGCCGATACGAGCGATGCTGCGCAAGCTATTGAGTAACAGATGATTATCAGACATTCGCATTGATCCTAAAAACAAGAATAAAGAAAAGGGTCAAAATAAAACTAATTGGGTACACCACACACAGGGCAATGTGGATCGCGGCTATAGCGGATCTGACGCTGGCTTAAGCTCTGACCATCCCACAACAACAAACGCTCTGCCAGCGGGCTCTGCCCCATCCCCAGATAGAGCAATGCCGCGTGCGCCTGCATCGCCCCCATCACCGCAGTCGTCGTCGCCAGTACCCCACTGTCGGCGCAGCGCCGGGTATCTTCGTCGGGCGCATCTTGAAACAAGCAGCGATAACAGGCCTGCTCCGGCAAGATCAAGGTCATTTGACCCTCAAGTCCGATTGCAGCAGCAGACAATAGCGGAATCTTTGCCGCCACACACGCACTATTTACCGCATCACGTGTGGCAAAATTGTCCGAACCGTCTAACACTAAGTCAATTTGATCGAATAAAATCGGCAGATTTTCAGAGGTGACGCGTGCATTGACTGCATCCACCACCAGCCACGGACTGATCTGCGTCAGGCTGTGAGCAGCGGCATTGACCTTGGGCAGGCCAACATCGGCCGCATTAAATAAGGTTTGACGCTGCAGATTACTGGCATCGACTGTGTCGAAATCGACGATGCGCAAATAACCCAAGCCCGCGCGCGCCAGCGCCATCGCAGCAGGACACCCTAGCCCGCCCATGCCGATCATCAGTACCCGCGCATTGGCCAGTTTGACTTGGGCATCCACATCCCAGTCCGGCAGTAAGATCTGACGGCTAAAGCGCAGCAGTTGATCATCCGTTAGCATACGAGTTTACCCGCCTTGCGTCCCAAGGTGACACGATCGTTCTGGCCATAGTCTTGTACCGTCCGCACATTGTTAAAGCCGGCATAGGTCATCAAGTCGCGCACCGCTGCGCCTTGGTCATAGCCATGCTCCAGCACCAGCCAGCCATGATCATTCAGCCGACCAATCGACTGCACTATGATGGTCTTTAAGTCATACAACCCATGATCTTCCGCCACCAAGGCGCTGAGTGGCTCATGGCGCAAATGCGCCAAATGCAAGTCATCGGCATCAATATAGGGAGGATTGCTGACGATCAAGTCAAAATTCTCCCGCCACGCCAGCCCACCCTTGGTGCTGTGTGGGTTCAGCTTGGCATCAGGCAAGGCCTCAAACCAACTGCCCAATAAAAACCGGATTCGAGATAAGCCGTTTGCTTCGGCATTTTCACGTGCCACGTCGAGGGCTGCACGAGAAAAATCAGTCGCGGTCATCATCCACAACGGGCGCTCTTTGGCCAGCGACAGGGCGATCGCACCGCTGCCAGTGCCGAGATCAATGGCGTGCATGGCCTTACCCGGTGGCATGAGCGCCAAGATGGTTTCGATGACGATTTCGGTGTCGGGACGGGGGATCAGCGTATCTGGCGTTACTTTGAGGGTCAGCGTCCAGAACGCTTGGCTGCCGATCACATAGGCCAGAGGCTCTCCGTCCAGCACAGCCTGACGACACTGCTCGAATCGCGTACTCTGCTCTACCGATAGCATATGCTCAGGGTAGGTACGTAAAAACGCCTGATTCTTTTGCAGCACATGCATGAGTAGTTGTTCGATTTCACGCTGATACTCACGCTGCGCCGCAGTCAGACGCAAGGCCTTGGCAACGGTCAATGGCTTCGGACTACGCTTTGACTTTAAGGGTGTGTTCATTGCGTTCATCTCAACACATCATGGCGTGGGTCGGCGTTGAATCGGATCAACCACCGTTCTCTTGCGCAAGCATTGCCAATTGATCGGCCTGATACTCGCGGTGCAAGGCATCCAGCAGTTCGTTCATATCACCCTGCATGATGGCATCTAGTTTATACAAAGTCAGGTTAATACGATGATCAGTCATGCGGCCTTGCGGGAAATTATAAGTGCGGATGCGCTCCGAGCGATCTCCTGTGCCGACCAAATCACGGCGCATGGTTGCCGTGGCGGCATCGGCCACATCGCGTTTGGCTTGCTCTAGGCGCGCAGCCAGCCAAGACATGGCACGGGCTTTGTTTTTGTGCTGGCTACGCTCTTCCTGACACTCGACCACGGTGCCGGTCGGGATATGGGTAATCCGTACGGCGGAATCGGTTTTATTGATGTGCTGTCCGCCCGCACCGCTGGCACGGTAGGTATCGATACGCAGATCGGCGGGATTGATCTCGACCGTATGGTCGGTATCGACTTCAGGCAGGATCGCCACAGTACAGGCAGAGGTATGCACGCGACCTTGGGTCTCTGTAGTCGGTACGCGTTGAACACGATGCGCGCCACTCTCAAACTTTAAACGGCCATAGACGCCATCGCCTTCGATGCGGGCAATGACTTCTTTATAGCCGCCATGCTCGCCTTGGCTTTCGGACATGATCTCCAGATTCCAGCGCATTTTTTCAGCAAAACGTGCGTACATGCGATACAGGTCACCGGAAAAAATCGCTGCTTCATCCCCACCCGTCCCGGCACGAATCTCCAAGAACGCCGAGTTCTGATCACTCGGGTCTTTCGGGATCATGAGGATATTAAGCTGGTTGGTATATTCGGAGATTCTCGCTTGCGCGTCGCGTTTCTCTTCATCCGCCATATCGCGCATGTCTTTATCAAACGACATATCCGCAGCCATCTCTGTGGCAGTTTTGATATCTGCTTCGGCCTGCATATACTGCCCCCAGACCTGCACCAGCTCCTCCAACTCGCGGTGCTCGCGCGATAATGCCCGGAATCGGTCGTTATCACTAATCACACTCACATCCGACAGCAAGGCGTTCAGTTCTTCAAAACGGTCGGTCAGTTGGTCTAAACGTAGGCGAAGCGAAGGCTTCATGTGCAGGCATCCAAATCAGGCAATATGCACAATGCACGACCGCCTCATGGACAGGGCGGCAGTGTTGGGCAAAGAAAATATCTAGGGCGCATAGTTTGACAGCATCGGCGTGCAGGTGCAAATAAGCCCTCAGCAGTCATGGCGTGGCGTTGGTGATGCCCATCTAGCCTATGCGGCGTTTGAGCCCTTTGGTTTGGATCACACGGGTAGCGATCTCTTCGATCGACATTTCAGAGATATTCAGACTGGGGATACCTTCACTGATGTAGATGCCCTGAATCGCGCGCAGCTCCATCTGACATTGCTGGAAACTGGCATAACGACTCCCCGCCTTGCGTTCATTGCGGATTGCCACCAGACGCTCAGGATCGATCATCAGGCCAAACAGTTTGTGACGGTATTCCTTGAGCACCTTGGGCAGGCGGTTATCATCCAGATCATCTTCGGTGATCGGATAATTGGCCGCTCGGATACCAAACTGCAGGGCCATATAGATACAGGTCGGGGTTTTGCCCGAGCGTGACACGCCAATCAGAATGATATCGGCCATATCGTATTGGCGGGTACGCGCACCATCGTCATTGTCCAGCGCAAAATGCACGGCATCGATGCGTGATTTATAGTCCTGAGAGTCGACCATACCATGCGAGCTACCGACGATCGGTTCGGCAGGCACGCCCAGTTCAGCCGAGACTTTGCTCAAGATCCCCTCAAACACATCCAGATTGCAGGCCGATGCCGTGTTGATGATGTCACGCACGATCGGGTCAACCAAGGTATCAAAGACCAAAGGACGCAGTTCATCGTCATGCGCTGCTTGGTTGATGATGCCAACCGCATCAAAGGCGCTGGCTTCATTATCCACATACGGCAGAATGCGCATATCGAATTCGACCTGCGGAAACTGTGACAACAGGGAATGCCCTAAGGTCTCGGCGGTAATCGCGGTACCATCGGATACAAAAAAGACCGTGCGGTGTTGTTTGGCTTTGGGAGAGGAAGTGTCAGTCATAGTCGCCGATCAACGAAGGAGATGTGTGAGGCTAACTATAGCCTTATCCGCATTCGTTTTTCCATGCTAATTTCCAAGCCAACGCGCTCTAATGGGTAACACCTCCCATGCCCACTGATGCGACATAGCCGTGTCATCTACGCGCCCTAAAATATCACCCTGCAGGATGCATCCGCGATATTGCTTGCACTTGTTCACAATTCAAACAACAAATTTGCATTCTGATCATTCCTGCGTT
Source organism: Aquirhabdus sp. (assembly GCA_030152425.1). Taxonomy (GTDB): domain Bacteria; phylum Pseudomonadota; class Gammaproteobacteria; order Pseudomonadales; family Moraxellaceae; genus Aquirhabdus. The sequence continues at coordinate 315 of JASLJP010000156.1, read as the reverse complement.
TGTCTTGCCGCGTTAGAGTCTTTATAGTAGTAGCAACAAATTTTTAGCTGCAAATATCGATACGCGTGGCGAAGCAAACGGTTATCCCGCAGCAACGTACCGATACGGCCATGGCAGCGACAGTGATCAATCGCGATCACATCAACGATAAGAAATCAGGCGGTTCATCGATGTTTAGGTTGAGCCGCACTTTGAAGCGACAAGTTATTCGTTAGCACATTGACGGATTCCAAACCTAGCAGAACCACCTGCTAACACTACATTGGGAGTTGCATCTTGGAACCACGTGTAATAGACCTCGCCAAACTCGGCAAA
>JASLJP010000130.1 GCA_030152425.1 Aquirhabdus sp. | reverse complement strand
CCACCAGCGCCATACGCACATGACCGACGCCGGGATTCACCCCATTGGCCTCACGCGACAGATAGCGGCCGGGCAGCACGGTGATATGTTGCTCGCCGTATAGGCGACGGGCAAAGGCTTCATCGTCCTCGACCGGTAGCCAGAAATAGAAGCCCGCATCGGGTTTTTTAAACGGCAATTTACTGCCCAGCTCTGAAACAAACAGCTCAAACTTCTGCCGATACAGCACGCGGTTGGCCTCGACATGCGCCTCGTCCTGCCAAGCCGCAATCGACGCCAACTGATGCTGCGCGGGCATCGCCGAGCCGTGGTAGGTGCGATACAGCAGGTAGGGGGCGAGCAGCGCGGCGTCACCCGCGATAAAGCCCGAGCGTAGACCCGGTAGGTTGGAGCGTTTGGACAGCGAGTGGAACACCACGCAGTTGCGATAGTCGTGACGGCCGATGCTGGCGCAGACTTCGAGTAGACCGATCGGCGCAGTATCGAAATACAGCTCGGAGTAGCACTCGTCGGAGGCGATGACAAAGCCATATTCATCCGACAGCGCGATGAGATTTTTGAGCTGCTCTGCAGGCATCACCGCACCGGTTGGATTGCCGGGGGTGCAGATAAACACCAACTGGGTCTGCGCCCAGACCTCGGCAGGGATCGCATCCCAGTCGCCCAAGTAGCCATTGTCCGCAGTGCAATTGACAAAATATGGCGTCGCACCGGCGAGGAAGGCCGCGCCTTCATAGATCTGATAAAACGGATTCGGCATCACGATAAACGGCTGCGGTTTGCCGGTTTCTGCAGGGGTCACGACCGCCTGTACAAAGGAGAAGATCGCCTCACGCGTACCATTGACCGGCAGCACATGGCGGTCAAAGTCGATGTCTTGCAGGCTAAAGCGACGTTTCAACCAATCGGCAATCGCTTCGCGCAGCCCCGGCATGCCCTTGGTGGTCGGGTAGGTCGACAGATGCTTGAGGTTATCCACCAGTGCCTGCTTGACGAAATCCGGCGAGGCATGGCGCGGCTCACCGATCGACAGTGCGATATTCGGCAGGTCGGGCGAGGGCTTCAGGTCGCTAAACAAGCGAGCCAGTTTTTCAAACGGGTAGGGATGGAGTTGCGATAAATTAGGATTCATAAGGCTTAGCAATATCTAAAAATTTAAAGTGTGAGGCAAAAATAAATAGACCATCAGGTCAGGCATTAGGCCTGACTTTGACTGTCCAGATCTTGCTTGAGCTGCTGTGCCAGCGCGGCGGCAGCGTCATTATCCAGCGGCTGACCATTGGTGTCGGTGATAAAGAACACGTCTTCGGCACGCTCGCCAAGGGTGGCGATGCGCGCGGTCTTGATGTCGATGTTCTTTTGGGCGAATAGCGCGCCGATCTGAGCCAGCAGGCCGGGGCGATCCAGCGCGATAATCTCCACCACATTATAGTGGTGCACGGTATCGAGTTTGATATTTACTTCATTGGCCACGGTGAAATGACGCAACTGACGCGGGATACGGCGCTGGCTCAGACTGCGGGCTTTATTCGGCTCGGACAAGACTTCTTTGAGTCGCCCCAGCACTTCGTTGCGGCGCTCGGGATCATTGAGCAGGGTGCCATGACGGTCGAGCACCACATAGGTGTCGAGCGAGAAACCGGTCTTGGCCGTGATGATGCGTGCGTCTTGGACGTTCAGCTCCATCTGGTCAAACACCGCCACCGTCGCGGCAAACAGGTTCGGCATGTCGTGGGTATAGACGAAGATTTGCACGGCGTCTTGGTTGGTGTCTTGATGCTCACGCATCAGCACCAGCGGCGTTTCATGACCATGCAGCAGGATCTCGCTGGTATGCCATGCCACATCGGAGGGTCGCTCCCGCAGGAAATAGTCATCACCCAGTTCGTTCCAGATCGCTTTGACCTTGTCGGCGGGGAAGGCGTCGGAGATTTGCTCCATGGCTTTCTTTTTGGTGTCGTCGATCCACGATTGGCGATCCATCGGATTATCCAGCCCCGAGCGCAGTACACGGCGGGTTTGGTTATACAGCTGACGCAACAACGATGCGCGCCACGTATTCCACAGGGTCGGATTGGTGGCGTTGATGTCAGCGACGGTCAGCACATACAGGTAGTCGAGGTGCACCATGTCGCCGACTTTCTGGGCAAAGGCATGGATGATGTTCGGATCAGAGATGTCTTTTTTCTGCGCGGTCAGCGACATCAGCAGATGGTTCTGCGTCAGCCAGCTCACGATGTTGGCCTCACGCTGGGTCAGGCCATGTTCGAGGCAGAAGATATTGGCATCCACCGCGCCTAGCTCGCTATGGTCGCCGCCGCGCCCTTTGGCGATGTCGTGAAACAGCGCCGCGAGGTAGATGATGTCTTTACGGTCGAGGCGCTGATAGATCTGGCTGACCAGCGGAAACTCTTCCGTCGCTTTTTCCCCCGCAAAGCGCTGTAGGTTGCGCAGCAGGATCAGGGTGTGCATGTCCACGGTATAGATGTGAAACAAGTCGTACTGCATCAGCCCGACGATCTGGCCAAAGGCGGGCATATATTTGCCCAGCACGCCGTAGCGCTTCATCGCCTGAAAGGTTTCGTACAGGTGATAGCGGCCACGGATGATGGCCATAAAGATGGCGCGATTGGTTGGATTGAGGCGGAAGGCATCGTCGATGCCCTTTACGGCCAGCATGAGCAGACGCAAGGTACGGGCGCGGATGCCGACCGCATCCTCACGCGAGGTCATGAGGAAAAATAGCTCAAGGATGCTGTTGGGCGTCTCGGAAAACACCCGATGGTGGCGCGCCGAGATCTTGCCATTGATCAGCTCAAAGCGTTCGTTTAAGGCCACGGTGCGCAGTGGCGCGGTTTCTTTGAGTTTTGGCTCGATGGCGGTTTCATAGAAATACGCCAGCAGCATTTCGTTAAAACACGACACGCGCATCGCCACACGGTAGTAGTCGCGCATAAAGCGTTCGATGATCGCGTTCTGATGATCGGCCGTGGTATTCATATAGCCCATGCGCTCGGCCACGGTGCGCTGATAGTCAAACAGCAGGCGGTTTTCATTGCGCTTGGTGATGCGATGTAGGTGATGGCGGATCAGCCACAGCATGTCTTCACAGGCTTCCAGCTCGTTAAACTCGTAGTCGCTGATAAAGCCCAGATGCACCAGATCATAGAGGCGCACCACGCGGTAATAGCGCTTGGCGATCCAGCCGATCTGGTTGATGTCGCGCAGGCCGCCGGGCGCGTTTTTAATATCCGGCTCGAGGTTATATTCGGTGTTGTGATGCTGGTTATAGCGCGCGTGCTGCTCGGCCATCTTGGCATTGTA
>JASLJP010000111.1 GCA_030152425.1 Aquirhabdus sp. | reverse complement strand
GGGGGCATCCGCTGCGAAAAATCCACCAGCCTGCTGCTGCAACAGGGCTTTGAGGAGGTGTACCACCTCAAAGGTGGGATCTTGAACTATCTGAACACTATCCCAGAAGAAGAAAGTCTGTGGAAGGGCGAATGCTTTGTGTTTGATGGCCGTGTCGGTGTCGGGCATGGGGTGGAAGAAGGTGAAAGCGCGATGTGCTTTGGCTGCGGATGGCCGCTTAAACGTCATGAACTGCAGTCAGTCAAATACGAACGCGGCGTCAGTTGCCCCCATTGTTTTGACCAAACCAGTGACGCACAAAAAGCCCGCTACCGCATGCGCCAGCAGCAAATGGACGGTGAATAACACCCCACGACCCCGCACAATGCCGTAAAGTAGCGCCATACAGCCCTGCTGTCACTCAGCCCATAGATTTGATTCACATGCGCGGTCTGTATCATGCATTGATAGAGACCCGCTTTATGATTTGCGCGCACCGCGCGCATGCACTTTTAGCTTAGGAAAACTCCCATGACCACACCTCGCCTCCGCATCAAAAAACGCGATCAACAACGCCTGCGTGACGGTCATCTTTGGGTCTATTCCAACGAAGTCGACACCGATGCAACCCCGCTTAAAACCATTAAGACCTCTCTCGTCCATCTGGAAGATTATCGCGGTCAATTCTTGGCGACCGCCAGCTTTAATGGTCAAGCGCTGATTTGCGCCCGGATCTTGGATACCGAAGCGCGCGATGTGCTGGACGTTGCGTTCTTTGCCGACCGACTACAGACCGCACTGGGCTTACGCCAGATCGCGTTTCAGCAGGACTATTACCGTCTGGTGTTTGGCGAAGGCGACCTGCTGCCCGGTCTGGTCATTGATCGCTTTGCCCAGACCTTTGTGGTGCAGATCGGCACACAAGCCATCGAGCAGGCCAAAGCGGCTCTGACCGAAGCACTGCAACAGGTCTTTGGCGAGATCGTCATCGTCTATAAAAACGACGGCAAAGGGCGCGGGATGGAGCAACTGGATGAGTACGTCGAAACCGTACCCGCCGAAAGCAATATCACCGACCTCGACGTGGTCGAAAATGGGGTGAACTTCAAAGCACCACTCGACGGCCAAAAAACCGGCTGGTTCTATGACCACCGCGATGGCCGCAAATGGCTGAACGACTGCGCCAAAGGCCGCAGCGTACTGGATGTATTTAGCTACATCGGTGGCTGGGGTGTGCAGGCGGCAGCACACGGCGCATCCCGCGTGGTCTGTGTCGACAGCTCGGCCAAGGCCGGTGAATCCGTCATCGCCAATGCGGCACTCAACGACCTGCAAAATGTCAGCTTCATCGAATCCGACGCCTTTGACTACCTCAAACCAACAGCGACCGAGACCTTTGATCTGGTCGTGGTCGATCCACCGGCACTGATCCAGAAACGTCGAGACTTTGAACAAGGTCGTCAGGCGTATTTCCTGCTCAATGAAGGCGCGATTCAGCGCGTCAGTGAAGGCGGACTCCTTGTTTCGGCCTCGTGCTCACTGCACCTGCTGCGCGACGAACTGATCCGTATCGTGCAACAAGTGGCACGTCGTCAAAACAAGCATGTGCAACTGGTGCATGAAGCTCATCCGGCCGCCGATCACCCGCGCCTACTGGCCATGACTGAATCAGACTATCTGAAATGTCTGGTTTTTCGTGTGACCAGCCTGCCGGTTGCTACTCACGGGTAAGGTTTTATGATACATATAGTCCATGAGCAGCCGGCTTGGGGCTATATCTACAGTTTCTCTTTCATTTGAATGCTTTGATAGCATGTAATTTAACTTAGGATAGCTTATGCGTTGGCTGCAAATTCGTTTCGAAGTCACCAAAAATGAAGTCAATTTGGTCGAGACTTTGCTTCAATCTCTAGGCGCAGTCAGCGTGATTTTAGACGATGCTGCCGATCAGCCACTGCTTGAGCCACTGCCGGGCGAGACGCCGATCTGGGATCATGTCATCGTCACCGGACTATTTAATGAAGTGGTCGATTCGCTCAATATCGATCTGGAATACACCGACTCCGAGCCGACCGATCCAGAGCAGATCATCGCCTTTGTTCAGTCACAAGCCACCACGGTACGTGCCTACTACGACTATCTGGACGAACAAGTCTGGGAACGCTCATGGATGGATCACTACGAACCGATCCAGTGCGGCGAGAAATTTTGGATCGTGCCGGAGTGGCTGACCCCACCGGATCCAAGCGCGGTAAATCTGATGCTCGATCCCGGTCTGGCCTTCGGCACTGGCAACCACGCCAGCACCTTTTTATGCCTGCAATGGCTGGGTAAAACCGATGTCAAAGACAAGGTCGTTATCGACTATGGCTGTGGCTCCGGCATCTTGGGCGTTGCGGCTTTATTGCTCGGCGCAAAGCAAGTCTATGCCACAGATATCGACCCGCAAGCATTGCTGGCCACACGGCAAAACGCGGCAAAAAACGGAACAGAGTCACATATTTGGGTAGGGCTGCCAGAAGAGCTCAACAAACAGTTCCCAAACCTACAAAGTGATGTTATCGTCGCTAATATACTTGCAAAACCGCTGATGGAACTCGCACCTGTATTTGCTGAGCATCTCCCGCCCAATGGCTTGATCGCCTTGGCAGGATTGATCGAAGAGCAGGTAGAAGATGTTCGCGCGGCCTATGCCCCGTGGTTCGACATGAATGAGCAAGAGTTTCGCGAAGAAAACTGGTGTCGCCTATCTGGACATCGACTGGCTGGCACAGTGTCTTAAATACGGCGCATGGGGTGTGCCGCACGATCGGGGCGGCACCGAGACGGAACTCGACTGATTAAAAGATTTTGGTGATAGATTAGTTGTTAATTGGGTAAAATCAAAAAATACGGAAGCCTTCCCTGTGAATATCCAAAAAACCAGATGCCCGCACTGCTCCAGTATATTTACGGTCAGTGATACGCAGCTCTCGATCCGCGATGGATACACCCGTTGCGGCAAATGCTTCAAAGTCTTTAAAGCCGACGACTATCTACTGGTCGAGCACCAGCCCATCACACCGACGACACCGACTCTGTTTGATGATGTAGGCCACCCACTGCCCTCCGTTGCCGCCAAACCAAAAAGTAACGACCCGACCCATATTGCCGACCTCAACACGCTGGCGGCAACGAAACCAGCGCCTGCCCCGGCGCCCACTCCTGCACCGGCTACACCGTCAGCCGACGACAAACTGGCCAGCACCCTCAGCGATCAGCCGCTGGCCACGCTGGCACGCATGCTGGCCAATGAACTGTCTTTGCTGCAACCCCAACCCCTACTTCCTATTGCCGCCGCAGCAGCGGCCGAGGCCAAAACCGTGGAGCCTCTCCCAGACAGCACCCCTGAACCAGAAGCCCCCGTTGCCGCTGCACCCGTCGAGCCTGAGCCAAGCGCTGACCCGTCAGCCGACAGCGCTCAACCAGTCGGCACCACACCACCGGTGATGTCGCATATCTTTGAACAAGAGTTTAATGACCTGTGGCTATCAGCGACTGATCACAGCAAGCCACTGGCATCTGCAGTCGCAAGCTCGAATGCCGCAGAAAAACTGCGCGAAGCAACAAATAGCGAGAGTGAAAACACCCAGCTTGATGACGGCCTGACCGAGCACTTTAATACCTCGGAATCGGACACGTTGTCGCTGACCGACGCTGCTCTTGCTGAGCAAGCCGAGTTGAGCGAAGCCATACAGGATATTCCGAGCATAGCTGCACTGCGTGCTGCAGAAGAAGAACCCGTCGCTGATGAAGAAGACCTGTTTAGTTATCTGAATAAAAACAATGTCGCCGCAGCACCCGCCGCGCTGCGGACGAAACGCATCACCCCGGGCATGCAAGAACCCAAAGATCCCAAAGCGGCCAACA
>JASLJP010000057.1 GCA_030152425.1 Aquirhabdus sp. | reverse complement strand
GGATCGTTTTAAAATTATTCATGAAAATCACCGGCGCGGGCAATCATTTTTGCATCAGCGCAGAGGGTGCTTCTTGCTCTTGAAAGCATTGGATTTTTTGCATAGGTCGTTTTGGATGCAGAGGGTGTTATAAGTCTCATTTTGGCGGTGCTCGTGGCTGGTTTGTGCACCACGAAATACAGCGGCGCGACCCAGCGGGGCAGCGGCACACACGATAGCGGAGCGGATGGTTAATGAGTAGGCATGAATTGTTAACGTCGGCCAAGGCCATCTCGGGAAGACGCACCGAAATTTGTAGATTTTTTTGTCAAATTGCACCATCCGTCACGATTGCGACTTATGATCGGGAGATCCCCCTGTGCTGCTTGTTGCCACGGAGTTGCCCATGAGCCTGTCAGACCGTCCAGCGTCCGCCGAAGCCATCCCTTTAGAGACAGTATTCCATCCCGAGTATGCCCCCAGTCTGCACGCCGATGATCCGCTGACCACCAGCCTGACCGGTTGGGATCTGATCAGCCATCCGATGCTCAACAAAGGCATGGCCTTTAGCGACGATGAGCGGGACGCGTTTTATCTGCATGGCTTACTGCCGCCCCATGTCGGGACCTTGGATGAGCAGATCGTGCGTCGCCTGCAGGTACTACGCGAGTTTAGTACCGACTTTGAGCGCTATGCCTTTCTGCGCGATCTGCAAGACAGCAACGAGACTCTGTTTTACGCCATGCTGGTGCGCCATCTCGAGGAGATGCTGCCGTTGGTCTATACCCCGACCGTGGGCGAGGGCTGTCAGCGCATGAGCGAGATCTGGCGCAGGCCGCGTGGGCTGTTTTTGAGCTACCCGAATAAAGACAAGATCCGCGAGATTCTCGCCGATAGCCGCTATGACCGTGTGCGGGTCATCGTGGTCAGCGATGGCGAGCGGATTTTGGGATTGGGTGATCAGGGTGCGGGCGGCATGGGTATCCCGATCGGCAAGCTCTCGCTATACACCGCCTGCGCAGGGATCCATCCGCTGGAGACTCTGCCGATCTTCCTTGATGTCGGCACCAACAATCAGGATCGGCTCAATAACCCCCTGTATATCGGCTGGGGCCATGAGCGGATACGCGGCGCGGCGTACGATGCGTTTGTCGAGGAGTTTATCTCGGCGGTGATCGAGCGCTGGCCGAATGTCTTGCTGCAGTGGGAGGACTTTGCTGGCAGCAATGCCGGACCTTTGCTGGCGCGTTATCGCGATCGTTTGTGCAGTTTTAATGACGATATTCAAGGCACCGCTGCCGTCGCTGCCGCGACCTTGCTGTCGGCTATCAATGTCACCGGTCTACCGCTGTCCCAGCAGCGCATCGTGTTTTTGGGCGCAGGCGCGGCGGGCTGCGGTATTGCGTCACTGCTCCGGCAGGCCATGATCGACGAAGGGCTGACGGCCGAGGCGGCATCCAAGCAGTTTTATGCGGTGGATCGCTTTGGACTGTTGGTGGCGGGCATGGACGGCATCACACCCAGTCAGTTGCCCTTTGTCCAGTCGCGTGCGGCTGTCGCCGACTGGCAGCTCACCGATCCCGGCACCATCAGCCTGCTGGATGTGATGAACAATGCCAAAGCGACAGTGCTGATCGGTGTATCCGGCCAGTATGGCGCCTTTAGCGAGGCGGCGATCCGCGCCATGTCCGCCCATGTGGCACGCCCGATCATCTTTCCACTGTCCAACCCCACCTCGCGCTCCGAGGCCACCCCACAGGATTTGATGATCTGGAGCAACGGGCAGGCGCTGATCGGCACAGGCACGGCCTTTCCGCCGGTGACATGGCAGGGCGTCCATCTCCCGGTCAACCAGACCAATAATGCCTATGTCTTTCCGGGCATCGGACTCGGTGTGCTGGCTGTCGATGCGCGCCGGGTGACCGACGCGATGTTTATGGCGGCGGGCAAGGCACTGGCGGCGCTGTCACCAACGGTACAGGATAAAACGGCGCGCCTACTGCCGCCCGTCCACGCGCTACGCGACGTGGCGGAAACTGTCGCATTGGCTGTGGCACGGCAAGCCATACAGGATGGCGTGGCCGCGGTCTGTGATGACGCCGCGCTGGCACGCAAGATCAAGGCGCTGATGTGGGCGCCAGTCTATCGGCCTTACCACCGCGCCGAGGTGGTCGGCGGCGTATAGTGGCATGATCGGGCAAGAGGTATGATGGCAAGCGTGGGATAGGAGCGTGATGATGGAATATAAAGACTACTACCAGATTTTAGGGGTGGCGCGCACAGCCAGTCAGGATGAGATCAAACAGGCCTATCGTAAGCTGGCGCGTAAATATCATCCCGATGTCAGCAAGCTGCCCGATGCCGAGGAGCGTTTTAAAGAGCTGGGCGAAGCCAATGAGGTGCTCAAAGACCCTGAAAAGCGTGCCGCCTATGACCAGATGGGCGCTAACTGGAAAAACGGCCAGCAGTTTGAGCCACCGCCAAACTGGAACGCGGGTTTTGAGTTTGGCGGTCGGGGCAGCCCCGGCGCAGATCCATTCGGCGGCGGCTTTGGTCAGGGCTTTAACCAAGAGCAGAGCTTTGCACACAGTGAGTTTTTTGAAAGCCTGTTTGGGCAGGCGCGCCAGCAGTCCTCGCGGGCACGTCAGCAGCCCGCTGCGCAGGATCATCATGCCAAAGTGGTCATCGATCTGGTCGATGCCTATCGCGGTGCCAAACGCAGTTTTACCCTGCAGTCTCCCACCTTGGATGCCAGTGGCCATCTGGTCATGCAGTCCCGCACCCTTGATGTCAATATCCCCAAGGGCATCCGTGCCGGTCAGCATCTGCGGCTCGCAGGGCAGGGCGAGGCCAGTAGCGGCAATGGCAAAGCGGGCGATCTCTATCTGGAGGTCGAGTTTAACGCGCACGCCGACTTCCGCGTCGATGGCCGAGATGTCTATCTGACGCTGCCTTTGGCGCCCTGGGAGGCCGCGCTGGGCGCGGTGGTGCAAGTCCCCACACCGGATGGTGATCTGTCCTTGACCATCCCGCCGCAGTCCAAAGCCGGGCGCAAGCTGCGCCTCAAGGGCAAGGGCATCCCCGGCAGTGGCAGTCAGCCTGCGGGGGATCTGTATGCGGTGCTGGACATCGCCCTGCCGCCAGCAGTGAGTGAGCAGGACAAGGCGGCCTATCGGGCGATGCAGCAGGCCTTTGACTTTAATCCGCGTAAATCATAATGCACCGTACGACAGGTGCAATGCGCCAGAGGAGATGAGCATGAGTACAGCCAATGACGCGGTGTTGCAGAGCGTCGTCGTCGAAGAAGATGTCCAACTGACCCTCTACGAGCTGTCGCGTGCCAGCCACGCTGGAGTGGAGCAGATCCAGCTATGGGTGGTCGAAGGCGTGCTGGAGCCGGAAGGGAGTCAGCCGGAGGAGTGGCGTTTTGGCGGTGTCGCACTGGCACGGGCACGACGCGCGCTGCGCCTGACTTATGAT
>JASLJP010000042.1 GCA_030152425.1 Aquirhabdus sp. | reverse complement strand
GAAATAGTCGATGTCGATCATGATCAGCGACAGCGGATGATGGCCGCGACTGCAGCGTCGCCACTCGGCATCCAGCCGCTCGTCGAACAAGCGGCGGTTGGCCACCCCGGTCAGGCCATCGACAAAGGCCATCTCGCGCAGCAGATCAAACTGAAACTTCAGCGTGAGATGGGCGCGTACCCGGTTGCGCAGGGTGGTCGGGTTGACCGGTTTGTTCACGAAGTCTACCCCGCCCGCCTCCCAACAGGCGTTTTCATTGTCGGGGTGGCTATTGGCCGTGACGAAAATCACCGGGATATCGCGCGTCTCGGCACTGGCTTTGAGTTTGCGGCAGACCTCTAGTCCGTCCATACCCGACATCTCGACATCGAGCAGCACCAGATCCGGCGGAGTCCGGCGACAAAAATCCAGCGCTTGCTGGCCACTGGTGGCCATAAACACATCATGCACTGCACTAAAGATCTGATGGATCGCCTGAATATTGGTCGGCTGATCATCGACCACCAGCAGGCGTCCGCGTCGCTGACTCAAGTCATAGTTCGGCACGATGGCCAGATGATCGATGGGGTCGGTAGTGGTCATAGGACTAAGGCTCTCCGGCGAGGTGCTTTAACTCATCACAGTGGCGCAAGGCTTGGGGGAAATTCAGTTGACTCATGGCCTGTCCCAACTGGACAAAGGCCAGTGGATAGCGCGAGGCATACTGGCGCTGCAACTGCTCAAACAGATCCAGCGCGCCCATATTCGACTCGCGCAGCAAACGACTCAGTGCCGTAATGCCGACCATCAATCCCTCGACGGTCTGGCCAGCATTCGGCGGCACTGGGGTTTGCAACTGGTCGTTGTAATGCGTAGCCAGATGCTCGGCCTGCTGGATGGCCGCTGTGGCGTTCAGGTGCAGTTGCGGCCACTGGCCGGCAAACTCTGGCAGGCTCGCCTTCTCGGCCTGCGCCGCAAGGTTAGACAGGCTGGTGGCACCGATGGTGCTGGCCAGCCCTTTGAGGGCATGCAGGGTCTGGCGCAAGACCTGCGCATCGGTGCTGGTCTCGGACAAGGCCAAACGCTGCAGCAACTCACCGGCATCAAAGGCAAACGAGCGCAGGGCGCGGCCATAGACGGCGTGATTACCGCCAAAGCGCTGCAATGCGGCAGCGACATCAATCGGACTCGCAGGCTCGACGATCTGCGGCTGCGCGGAGAACTCGCGGGTCGTGTCGTGCTCAGGCATACGACCCAGCACCCGACAGATCACCCCGACCAGTTGGTTGAGGTCAAATGGTTTACCGACATGGTCATTCATGCCTGCAGCCAGTGCGGCCTCCCGATCTGCCGCAAGGGCATTGGCGGTTAGTGCGATGATCGGCAGACGCTCGGCACTGAGGGTCGTGCGGATCTCGCGCGTCGCTGCATAGCCGTCCATATCCGGCATCTGGATGTCCATGAGCACCACATCCAGTGCATCGCTTTGCGTCGCAGCAGCGATGGCACTGCGGCCACTGTCGGCGACGGTCACACTCGCCCCTTCGGCGCTGAGTAGCTCGCGGGCGACCTGCTGGTTGGTCAGGTTATCCTCGACCACCAGTATGCGTACGCCTTGCAGTCGCTGCTGCATCAGACGTGGTACGGCGATACTCGCCAAGTGGTGACGCCCAGCGCGGGCATCGGCGACGGCATCAAACAGCATCGACGCGGTAATCGGTTTGATCAAGAATCCGTCGAGCTGATTTTCCAGCATCTCTTGCTGGGCGCTGGTCTTGCCGCGATCAGCAGCGGTGACCATCACCACCAGCGGTGCGGCAGTGGTGCTATACAGGTCGAGGATCCGCTGGGTCGTCTCCCAGCCGTCCATCTCCGGCATGCGCCAGTCGACCAACACCACATCAAAACGTTGTCCGGTCAGCAGGCTGCCCTGCAGTGCCTTAAGCGCGGTACTGCCACTGTCGGCCTCCTGCGCCAGCCAGCCAAACTGGCGAACCATATTGACCAGTACCTGACGTGCATAGGGATTGTCATCAACCACCAGCACCTTTAAGCCATGCAGCTCGGCGATGGCCACTTGGCTCGGCACGTCCAGCCCCTCGGCGGCGACACAGGGAATGCTAAAGCGGAGGGTTGTACCCGCCCCGACTACACTCTCAAAGCTGATATCGCCGCCCATCAAACGCACCAGACGTTGGCTGATCGCCAGACCGAGCCCACTGCCGCCATATCGGCGCGCGGTGGAGGACTCGGCTTGCGAGAAGCCCTCAAAAATATGCTGGCGGATTTGCTCAGGAATCCCTATCCCGGTGTCGCGCACTTCGATGGCCAGACGCGGGGGCGCATCGGCCTGACGCTGGAGCTGCACCGACAGGACGATCTCGCCCTGTTCGGTAAACTTGATGGCATTGCCCGCCAGATTGATCAGCACTTGCTGGAGACGCAGAGCATCGCCGTTGATCCATGCGGGCACAGCGGCATCGACATCGAACAGCACCTCGACATCCTTGCTGCCGATATTGCCCGCGAGGATCGTGCCGACGTCGCGCAGCAGTTTGTCAAAGTTATAGTCATGATTGTCCAGCGTCAGCTTGCCCGCCTCGACTTTGGAAAAATCCAAAATATCATTGAGGATGCCCAGCAGGGTCTGCGCGGCCGCCTCGGTCTTGCTGACATAGTCAAACTGCCGGCTATCCAGCGGCGTGAGGTGCAGGAGCTGTTGCATGCCCAGGATCGCATTCATCGGCGTGCGGATCTCATGGCTCATATTGGCCAGAAAGGCCGATTTGGCGGTATTGGCTGCTTGGGCACTGGCCATCGCATCGCGCAGCGCTGCTTCGTGCTCGACCTGCGTCGTGATGTCGCGATTAAACCCTGACATCTGCAGCGGCTTGCCATCAATCCCAAACTCCATCAAGCCCGCGGCCTGCATATAGCGGATGCTGCCATCTGGCTGCACCATGCGGAAAGTCGAGTAATACGGCTCGACCCCGGCAGTCGCCCGCTCCAGTGCGGCTTGGGCGGCCGCCATATCGTCAGGGTGCACCGAGGCGCGCCAGTATTCGCGGAAGGAATCGGGGTGGGCATCAGCCGGCACGTTGTACATCGCGCGCATGCGTTCACTCCATGTCCGGCTGTTGTCACGCACATTCCACGTCCACGTGCCCAGCTCAGCGACCTCGATCGCCCGTTTGAAATGATCACTGAGGATCTGCAGATTTTGCCGATCCTGCTGCTGCTGCGAGATATCCAGCGCCATGCCCAAAAAGCCCATGATCTCGCCGTTTTTATCGCGCCATGCGGTGATGGTCAGGAACACCGGCAGACGACTGCCGTCTTTGCGGATATACGTCCACTCATGTTCCTCTGGCAGGCCACGTCGCACGTTGGCAGTAAAGGTATCCAATCCCGGTACGATGGTCTCGCCCAGCGTCGTTGACAACGCCTCAGCCCGCGCGATGACCTCCGCTTGGTCATGGAAGAGCTGCGGCGTCTGACCCATCACCTCTGCGGCACTGTAGCCCAGCATCCGCTCTGCGGCAGGATTAAACAGGGTGATCAGACCGTTGGGATCGCCAGCGATGATGGCCATACCGGCGTTTTCTAAAATGGCGCGTTGGAGTTGGGAGTAAGCTTCGATCTTTTCAGTACGCTCGAGGACCTGCTGCTCCAGTGACTCGTTGAGCAACTGGATGCGCTGCTCAGCTTGTTTCTGCAGTGTGATGTCGCGCACGGTCTTGGACACGCCGATGACCCGACGATTGGCATCGCGGATCGGTGCCAGCGAGATCGACACATCAAACGGCTCGCCATTTTGGTGGTAGCAGACGCCTTGGATATCCGCCACGGTCTGGCCACGGGCGATACGGGTGTGGTGCTCGGCCTCTTCCGCTGCGCTGATGCCAGCCGTACAGAACTGCGCTTCAGACTGGCCGATCGCGGCTGAGGCCGGATAGCCAAACATGCGCTCGGCACTCTTGTTCCAGTTGGTCACGATGCCGGTCATGGACATGCCGATGATGGCATCGTTGGAGCTTTCGACGATCGCCACAAAACGCGCATGTGCCGCCTGTGTCTTAAGACGCTGACGCCAATAGATATAAAACATGCTGCCCATCAGCACGATCGAGCCCAAGACCGCCATACACAACAACAGCACCCGACTAAACACCTCGCTGGTCACCAGACTGTCTGGGGTGACCATGCTCAGGTTCAGCACACGGCGTGGGTTGTGCGGATCTAGCGCGAGCTGCAGGGTGTAGACCTGCACCTTACCCCGAAATGGAAAGGCTTTAGACTGATAGCTATGCAGGCGCTGATTCAGATCATCCGATAGCAGCTCGAAATCATCGCCCCACACATGGCGCTGAGTGAGATCAAAGCCAAAGTTATCGGCAAAATTTGGGCTGGCGAGATAGTCGCCATTGCTATTGGTCAGATAGACGCGAAAGTTTTTGTAGAGATTGTTCGATAGCCCCGCCAGCATATTTTCGGCGCGAAAGTTGATCACCATCACCGCATAGAGCTGGCCTTGGCTGTCGAATACCGGGGAGGCCGCTCGGATGGTCGGCACATAGGGCACTTCGATCTTGCCATGTTCGCGGTTGAGGTTGATATCCGAGATATACACCTCGCCCGCTTTGAGCTTACTGGCCTCGATGAAATATTTCTGCGCGCCTTTTTGCTGGAGATCTGCGGCGGGGCTAATGCTGACCTGATCTTTATTGCGATTGACACGCACCAGCTCCATGCCATTGTTGGCCACACCGATCAACCGCACCTGCGCCACGTCTGGATTGGCCGACGCAAAGCCGACGAAGATCGCAGCCAGACGGCGCTGCCACGCCTCGTAGCTGCTCTGCTCCTGCGCATCCACCCCGTTATTCTGTGCTGCACGCACCATGCCCTGCACCGCCGGCACTCGGGTCAGGAAGCGCACATTGCGCCGTGCATTGTCGATGGGAACCAGAAGCGCATCGGAGCGCAGATGGCTCTGGGAGATAAACCGCGTCTCGATACTGGTCAAGGTCTGCTCGCGCACATAGTGGGCATACAGTGCCAACAGCAACAGCAGGGTGAGCGCCACACTGGACAGCATCAAAACCACACGATGCAGCATGCCATCCGTGGTTTCTCGGCTGAAAAAGGATTTTAGCTGGGCTTGAACTGAGGTCAGTTGCACTCAAAACTCCTTGACGATGCGACTTATTTTATTCTGATCAGTGAATAGCTTACGGCTACCCGGCAGTAGTATAGCGCCTTGCTGTAGTTTTTTTAGCACCATCGCCATACAGCCTACACTGCTACACCACCGCATTGATCACAAAACAACCAATTTTAAAATCTTCAATTTAACTATGCGTTCCACGCGTTTCACGTCGGCTTATCCACAACATTACCCGCAAGCTTTGGGGGTAAGTTTATCCCCGTTTGGCTCATTTTACCTACGACATCTCTGGATCATTTTACGGCGATCTTGTCATTCGTGTGATCACTGCAAATCGGCAGGCCACACGGGCGGTGTTGCAAATTATACACAAACAACAAAAACGCCCATGCATGCGAGATGCAGGGCGCGCCGGTATTGCACAGAGGGTCTAGACGGAAATTAGAACGCAGGCATTAGCTGCCCGACGTAGACACGAGTTTGGACAGAGGAACCTGCGCGACGGGCGCTTTCATGCCATGCATGACGATCTTCCACTGATACATGCCGACCGAAAATACCACGCTCATCGGCAGCATGACCACCAGAAAGCCCAGCGCCACCGGCTGCAGCGCACCGTTTCGTTTGCAAATCCACGCAGCGACCCACCACGCCAAGCCCCACAGGATAAAAAAACTCGCGATTGCTAATGCTGCATACATCGGTCAGTGCTCACTGAAGGTAAAAAGGGCGATGGGCGTCATTGTGCTGGAGTTGCAGGATGCGTGCAATGTCTGATGCCTGAAACCTCCTCTTACAAAGTCAGCAAAAAATCACATACGACATACTCGCGCCCTATAAACGCCACGAAAGTCCGCTAGAACCGCTGCTCAGATTTCGTACTATCGACAGAGTATGTTTAGTCGTACTTTAGATAGGGAGATTCTGATGAACGAGTACTTGATCGCTTACGACCTGACCAACCACAATGACTGCTCCGCCATCTGCGGCGCCATCAGTGGCCTCGACACCAACAGTTGGCCTTGCCTTCACTCGACATGGGTGGCACATAGTCCGCTGTCCGCCGAGCAGATCGCCAATCGTTTACGGCCACATATCCACCATAACGACAAACTGTTTATCGTCAAAGTCAGCGATGACTGGTCATCGGTGGGTCTGCCCAAACGCTCGGCAGAATGGCTGCAGGATAATTTATAGCAGTACCTCTGCGTCATTAGTCGTGAATCCTGAATGCAGTGTTCAGGGATGCTTAACGATCCCACCGCCCTTTTCCACTATACTCAGTGCCTATATTTCGTGATGACACTGGGCGGATACGATGGAGGCACTGGTTGCACTCTTGAGCCAATACGGCGCGATCAGCGTGTTTGTGATCGTGCTGCTGGTGCAACTTGGCCTCCCCCTGCCGGTCTTACCCCTGCTGCTGCTGGTCGGCTCCCTGTCGACGGTTGATCCGAGCCTCGGCATCGCCTCGGTCGTGCTGGCGATCCTCGCCTCACTGCTGGGCGATTTCGTCTGGTACGCCACGGGGCGGCGCTTTGGTCACCGTACCCTGCATCTGCTCTGTCGCATTTCACTGTCTGCCGACTCCTGCGTGCGCCAGACCGAAGTCAGCTTTAACCGCTGGGGCGTCACCACGCTGGTCATCGCCAAATTCATCCCTGGCCTCGCCACCCTCGCCCCGCCGCTGGCCGGTGCGCTGGGTTTACGCCGCGCAAGTTTTCTCTTTTATAGCGCCATCGGTGCGGCACTGTGGGCAGGCGGCTGGCTGCTGGTCGGTGCGCTGTTTTCGCAGCAAATCAATGCCGTCTTGGATGTGATGTCCCAGTTTGGCCGCTATGCCTTGGCGCTGTTTATACTCGTCCTCGCAGGCTATATTGGCTACCGCTGGCTGCTACGCTATCGTCTGCGCGTCTTTGCCAACCAAGCCCGGATCACCCCACAAGACTTGGCAGCGCTCATCGGCCAAGGCATCGCCCCGCTCATCTTGGACGCGCGCTCCACTCTCGCCAAATCACTGGACGACACGCACATCGCCCACGCCCGCCCCATCGACCCGACCCAGATCAAACGCACGACGCTTGATGTGCCTTTTGAGACCGTCATCGTCGTCTACTGCTCCTGCCCCAACGACGTCAGCGCCATCCAAGTCGCCCACGCCCTGCAAAAACAAGGCTACACCCAAGCCATGTCACTGCATGGCGGGATCGATGCGTGGCGGGAGGCGGGGTTTGGGGTGGAAGGGTGAGTTGCGCGGTTTACAGTCTCTGATATCGTCCTACCCATCAAACGGCATCCAACAAAAAACCCCAACCATATGGTTGAGGTTTTTTGCATTACAATTTGGTGGAGATGGCGGGAGTTGAACCCGCGTCCGCCAGCACTACGCTCGTG
>JASLJP010000030.1 GCA_030152425.1 Aquirhabdus sp. | reverse complement strand
TGATCCTGTGGTTGCTCGCTCACTTGCCTTGGAGTATGCAACGCTTCCTCGGTCAGGGGATCGGCGAGATATTTTGGGCAGTCGGCAAACGCCGGCGCAGCGACACCTTGATCAATCTGGGTCTATGCTTTCCCGAGCTGTCGGAAGACGAACGGGTCGCCATGGGCAAAGACATCTTTAAAAATGCGGCCATTGGTTTTTTTGAGAGTTTAAGCGCATGGTATACCCCGAAGCGCTTTGACAATGCCGTGACCATCAACGGTCTGGAGCATCTCATTGCGGCGCAAAAGCGAGGCAAAGGCGTTCTCCTGCTGGGAGGGCACTACACGACGCTGGATCAGGGTGGCTACCTGTCTTCGTTGTTTTTCCAAGCGACCGTGGTCTATCGTCCGCAAAACAATCCACTGCTCGAATGGCTGATCACCCGCGCCCGTGCCAATATTTTTCCGCATCAGATCGACCATGATGATATGCGCGGTTTGATCTCCGCGCTAAAAGCCGGTCAAATCGTCTGGTACTCGCCGGATCAGGACTTTGGTCTGAAGCTGGGGGTCATGGCGCCATTTTTTGGCGTGCCTGCCGCCACCGTGGTGGCACCGCGACGTTTGATCAAGATCAATGACTCCGCGATCTTGGCATTTCACTCCTATCGCGTCGATGATGTCGAACCCAAGTATCACGTCACCATCACGCCTGAGCTGGCGGACTACCCGTCTGAAGATCCGGTCTATGACGCGACACGCGTTAATGAACTGTTTGAAAACCTGATCCGCATCGCACCGACCCAGTGGATGTGGTTTCACCGTCGCTTTAAATCTCAGCCCAAAGGCACCTTGTCGCCCTATGCGCTAGCGGCACAAGCCAAACAACAGCAGTCCTGATCGGCCACCCCTATTGCAGCGATGGATATCCTATGAAAATCATCCAACTGGTACCGGCTTTGAACAGTGGTGGCGTCGAACGTGGCACCCTCGAGGTGGCGCGTGCACTGGTGGCGGCTGGTCATGAGTCGGTGGTGATCTCGAGCGGTGGTCGCATGGTGGCGCAGCTAGAAGCAGAAGGCACCCGGCACATCACACTGCCGATCCACAAAAAAGCCCTCTCCAGCCTGTGGCAGATCCGCCCACTGCGCAAGATCATTCTGCAAGAGCGGGCTGACATCCTGCATGTGCGCTCGCGTATTCCTGCCTGGCTTACCCACTTTGCGCTGCGCAAGATCAAAGGCGTGGTGCGGCCGGTGCTCATCAGTACCGTGCATGGTTTTTATTCGGTCAATCGCTATAGCGAGATCATGACCCGCGCCGATCGGGTCATCGCAGTTTCGGACAGTGTGGTGGCTTATATTCGGGACAACTACCCAGCCTGCCCCATGGACAGCGTGACGCGTATCTATCGCGGGATCAATCCCGAAGAGTTTCCGCACGGTTATCGCCCCTCCAACCTCTGGTGGCAAAAGACACTGCATGATTTTCCTGAACTGGAACACAAACTATGGCTAATCCTGCCCGGCCGCATCACCCGACTCAAAGGCCATGAATCGTTATTTGCGCTGGTCGCAGCACTGAAAGACAAATATCCGGTGCATGGTGTGGTGGTCGGCGATGCCCATGAAAAGAAACAAGCCTATCTGGCCGAACTGCATGCTCAGGTGGCAGCGCTGGGATTGACGGATCGCATCACCTTTGTCGGCCATAAAAGCGATATCCGCGAATGGCTGGCGGCCAGTGATGTGGTACTGTCGCTATCAGCACAGGCCGAGACGTTTGGCCGTACCACCTTAGAGGCGATCTCGGTCGGCACGCCGGTGGTGGGCTGGGATCGAGGTGGGGTGGCTGAGATCTTGAGCCAGTGCTATCCAGCGGGCTTGGTGCCCGCCGAAGACGACCATGCGCTGCTGCAGGCGGTGGACGCGCTGCTGACTCAGCCAGTGACGCCTGCTCCCGTCACGATCTTTGCCCTGTCTCAGATGACGGATCAAACCATCGCGCTATATGCGGAGATGGTCGCGCAAAAGCAAAGTCCCGGGATTTAGATTTTGCGTCTGGGCTAAACACACGTTTGGACTGACGGGGCGCATGGACACGCACCCCAAATGACGCGCAAAAATATAAGCTCGAATGGTAGTCTCCTACACATTCGAGCCGGAACTTCTAGTTATTATCGCCTGTTTTCCCGTTCTTATCGCCTACTCCGTGGCTGCTCTATTACGAGCATTTCCGTCAGCAACATCATTCATCCTGAAATGACATCCATGCCCTGTTCCGTTCGCTGACAATGTCATTATTGATAATAATTGTCCGACATGAAATAGACACAAACCTCAATCAACGTCAGCAATCACTTACAGTGACTTTCAAATAATATCATTTGAATCGTGTACTTAGCAGTACATAAAATATTTTTGTCCTGATCACTACAGATATTGTCAGACAATACTTAAGCCAAATAATAACATAAGTTTACTCAATGACAAGAAGAGCTTAGCACCATGCTGTCTCGCCGATGTTCAGGTGTTTCACAGGCGGCTTGACGGATGCCATGCTCTATTTTTGCCAAGGCCAAATGCTCATCGGCGATGCTGGCAATCGGTGGTCGATGCTGATACGCGACACGCGGGTCGAACTGCAGCTCGGTATAGACCGGGAAGTGATCCGAATCGATAGACGGCAGCAGTGCCATATTGACCAGCGCGAAATCGCGGCTGTGAAAGACATGATCCAGCGACCAGCGCAGCAGCATGAAATCGACATGAAAAGTATTCATAAACTTGCGGCCGATACGCGGGTCGAGCAGCCCGCTGACGCGTTGAAACAACCGTGTGGTGCGCGACCAGGCCACGTCATTCAGATCGCCCACGACGATACAGCTCTCTTTGCTACGCCCGATATGATCACCGATCATGAGGAGCTCGGCATCGCGCAGCGTCGAATCCCATGCTTCGTTGGGGGTCGGTGGCTTGGGATGCAGACAGTACAGCTTGACCACCTCACCTGAGCGCAAGCGCACGCCGCTGTGGATCGACGGAATCTCCGGGCTGAGCAGAAATTTAACCTCGGGCTGCACTAGCGGCAAGCGGCTATACAGGTGCATGCCATACATGTTGTCCAGCGGCACACGGACGATATAGGGATAGTCTGCTTCGATCTCGCGCAGCGCCCGCTCCCAGATCAAATCGGTTTCCAGCGTGACCAGCAAATCCGGCTGGTAGGCACGGACATGGTCGATCAGGGCTTGGTAGTTGGTGTTGCTGGTGAGGACATTGGAGACCAACAGCGAGACTTGTGCTTGTGAGTCGGGCTGCTGGGCTTGCAGCACCTGTTTGCGCCACAGCAAGGTATACGGCAGCACCATCCAGAGTTGGTAGACCAGACAGCCGCTGAGCAGCGCGGTCAGGATCGGATCATGCAGGTCATGATCGTGCAGGCTCCAGAGCACCAACACCAACCATGCCATACTCCCGACACTTAAGAACTGTAATCTTGGAAAGTCGAAGCAGCGTACCCACCACTCGTTACGGGCAACTAAGGCCCACAGCGTGGCAAATATCACTAACCCTGCAACGAACTCGACTAAGATCAATATAGACTCCTGTAATGTCGATTTAAATGTTTCATCTAAGTGCCGTGCTGAAAGCAGTAATACAAACAAGCCATCCAGCAACGACACGACATACGTCTATTTCTTGAGCAAAAAATAGCAGCTCTATATGAACCGTTTATGAATTTTTATGACGTTCAGATGACACCTGCGCCAAGCGGACACGCCACCTCGCCCTTCCCGCCAGATGCAGACACTCCTTATCTTTTTTTCTCACATAGACTGCGATTTAGTCGCTGAGCGTTTGGTGATTGATCTTTGGGGTGTTAAACTCAAGGGTTGTACACGATGAATTCGACACAATCTTTATTAAGACGACATGAAGACTTGGCAACCCTTGCCAAGCATCTGGAGAAAGACATGAAAGTGGGTTTGGTGGGCTGGCGCGGGATGGTGGGTTCGGTATTGATGCAACGCATGGTCGAGGAAAATGACTTCGCCCATATTGAACCTTTTTACTTCACCACCAGCAATGCAGGCAAACCTGCCCCAAACTTTGGCGGCAAGATTGCGCCCGATCTGATCAGCGCCCATGATCTGACCGCACTGAAACATATGGATGTCATCCTGACCTGCCAAGGTGGCGACTACACCACTGAGATTTTCCCACAGCTTCGCGCTGCGGGCTGGAACGGCTATTGGATCGACGCAGCCAGTACGCTGCGCATGGAAAATGACGCCGTGATCGTACTTGATCCGGTCAACCTACATGTCATCAAAGATGCGCTGGCCAAGGGTGTCAAAAACTACGTCGGCGGGAACTGCACCGTATCGCTGATGCTGCTGGCGATGGGCGGTCTGTACCGTGAAGGCCTGATTGAATGGGTCAGCGCCATGACCTATCAAGCCGCTTCGGGTGCCGGTGCGCAAAACATGCGCGAGCTGATCAGCGGCATGGGCTATCTGCGTGACGGTGTCAAACCGCTGCTCGACAACCCTGCCAGCGCGATCCTCGACATCGACCGTCAGGTCGCCGAGCTGCAACGTGGCGCGGGTTTCCCGAGTGCCAACTTCGGTGTGCCTCTGGCCGGCTCGCTGATCCCGTATATCGACAAACAACTGGATAACGGTCAATCGAAAGAAGAATGGAAAGGCCAAGCCGAGACCAACAAGATCTTGGGTCTGGGCGGCGCCGATCTGATCCCAATCGATGGTCTGTGTGTACGTATCGGTGCGATGCGCTGTCACTCACAAGCGCTGACCGTGAAACTGAAAAAAGACGTGCCGCTGGCCGACATCGAGTCGATCATTGCGGGTGCGAATGATTGGGTCAAAGTGATCCCCAATACCCGTGAAGCCAGCATGCGTGACCTGACCCCAGTGGCCGTGACTGGCACGCTGTCGATCCCGGTCGGTCGTCTGCGCAAGCTGAACATGGGCAATGACTATCTCAGTGCGTTTACCGTCGGTGACCAACTGCTGTGGGGTGCGGCTGAGCCACTGCGTCGTATGCTGCGTCTGCTGCTCGACAATCAAAGTTAATTCGCATCCATATACCCGAGCAATCTCAAAAAAAGAGGCATACAAAAATGCCTCTTTTTTTCGTCTGCACGATGGGTGATCGAGCGACTCTCTCCCCAACTTTGCAGCAAATGTGCGCTATCTCTCAGTTCGGCCTGAATATGCGCTGACATCGCGAAGATGGGGGTCTGTTTTAGTCTTGCGATCATTCCCTGTTGAGACGTACACTTAAGCCGTGGATTCGTACGAGAAAATCTCGTCACCACCTCATGATAGAGAAACACCACAAACAGGAAAGTTCAACAGGATTGTTGGTATGCATTCAACCTCGCAATTGCCCAAGCAGATCCACCCCACATCGACTCAAGTCGACCACGCCAGCGCACCCTTTCAGAGACAAACCCGGGGCTTTAAGCTCTGTACCCTCGCAGGGAGTTTGCTGGCCAGTAGTCTGCTCATCGGCAGTCCTGCCCATGCCCTGTCCGTGCAGCCCATCCGCGTTTTGTCCACCTTGGGTGAGCCATTTCGCGCTGAAATCGTGATTACCGATATCGCAGGTGTCAAACCGTCTAGCATCCATGCCGATCTGGCCAACGATGAAGAGTTTGTACAGCTCGGCATCAACAAGCTCGGCCTGACCCGTCATTTACGCTTTAATACCACGCTGACGTCTGCCGAGCGTGGGGTGATCACCATCACCAGCGACCGACCACTGACTGATCCCTATATCGAATTCGTCGTCCATATCGGTTTTGGCAACAACACCCGTCTACAGCAGGTCACCGCACTGGTCGATCCGCCGCTGACACGCATCCAGACCAGCAATCTTGATCTGCCGGTTCAGCGCATCGAGTTGGCCGAGGTCAGCGCCCCCGCCCCTGTCGCTGCCCCGACGGCACCGATACTGGGCACGATGACCGTCACACGCGGCGTGATCACCACGCCAGCACCGGGTGCCAACATCCCGCTTAATGCCAGTCGCAGTGCACCACCGCCGATGAAAGCATCGCCGCCAGCGCCGAGCGCCCCTAGCAGCCCAGCAAGCCCAGCACCGAGTGCACCAAGTACTGCAGGCGCCCCGCTAGCCCCGCCTGCACCTAGTCCAGTTGCACCCGTACCCACCCCTGCGCCAGTCCCTCGCGTTGTCGCTGCCCCAGCGCCTGCCCCCACACCTGCGCCTGCACCGATCCCTAGCCCGATGGCTGCACCCAGCGCACCGACACCGCTGATTCCAAGTGCCAGCACGCCACCACCGATGGATGCACCGACGCCTGCACCCTCAGCAGGGCCGGTAGACAGCAGCAATGCCATCAGCGCAGCACCGATAGAGACACCGCTCACCCCCACACCCGGCAGTCCGCCGCCGATGGATGCGCCAGCCGCTGCGAGTACCCCCCCCGTCGCATCTCCGGTGGAACCGGCGAAGCCTGTTGAGCCTGCCGCAGAGAAACCTGTCGATGCCAAAGCAGACCGTGCCTATACCGTACGCCGTAATGATTCGCTGTGGGGCATCGCCTCGCGCATGCAAAACACCACGCATCAGTCGATTCCGGTGATCATGCAGTCGATCAAACAGATGAACCGCGCTGCTTTTATCGCCGGCAACGCCAACCAGATCCGAAGCGGTGCGGTACTGATCTTGCCGACCGATGTGCCGGATATCCCGAATACTCCGCGTGCCGATCAACGCGTGCATATCGAAAATGAAGACATCGACCACAACAAAGCGCCGGTGCTCAAGCAGGCCCCTGCAGTGGTCAATGGGAGTAAAGGAACGTTTACCCGTCGTGGCCGTCTTCCAGATGCCAAGATGACCTTGGTCGCGCCGACCGAGCAAGGCAACAGTCAAGGGGGTGCAGTTTCTGGCCAAAGTGCGGCGGATGAGCAAAAACTCAATCAGCTCAACCTGCAAATCACTGCGTCTAGGCAAAAAAACTTGACTCTGAGTCAAGAAGTAGGTCAACTCGAAGCACAAATTAAAGCAAATGATCAGAAACTTGCTTTACAAAATGCTAGACTTGCCGAATTGATGCAACGCCTAAAAAATCGCAAGGAAGCCGCCACTAAACCCGTAAAAAGGATCGCAACATCATGAGTAAACAACCCGGCCTAGACAACCAACCCAACGCCCGCCCAGTGCGTGCTTGGTCGATCACTGCAATGGCCAGCACCCTGTCCGTTTTTGCCACCCAGTCCGCCCACGCGGCCGATAGCACCACCCTCGGCTTGCCGACTTGGGTGTTCTTTCTCGTTGGCGCCATTATTCTATTGATCGTCTGTTTTATTCCGACTAAAAAAGGCAATAAAACCACCATCTCTAAAGACTTACTCAAACCTACACCGCAAAAACCGGAACCGACCAAAGCCCCTGAAGCGGTCGTCGCCAAAAAACCGGAAGCGGCACCCACACCGGTCGCCCCTGCTGTTGTAGCACCCGTCGTTGTCGCCGAGCCAGAGCCTGCTCCAGTCGCCGCAGCGCCTGAGCCAGAACCAGCGCCTATAGATGCGATGGTGGAAGCCAAGCAGTTCATCGCCCAAAACCGTATCCCGCAAGCGGTAGGTGTGCTCAGCAAAGGTCTGCAACGCGAGCCAGAACGTACCGACCTGATGTTGGAACTGCTGACCATCTATAGCAAACAAAATCATCATGAAGCGTTTGATGAGATGTTTGAACAGTTGGCTCAACTGGATGACCCGATTGCCCTGATCCAAGCGGAAGAACTGCGTGACCAACTCGAACCACTGCCCGTCGAAGATGACCGTGGCATTATCGAATACGAAAAAACACAGCCTCCCGTCGTCGGCGAAGTCGAAGCTGCTGTAGAAGCAGAGCCTGCACCTGAAATCGTGCATGAGACGCTGGCGTTTACCCTCGACGAAGTCGCAGAGAAGCTGCCTGAACCGGCTGCCGAAACCGCCAAAGACGAGTTTGACCTCTCTGACTTTGATCTGGACCACAGCTTTGAGCTGGATAAAGTCGAGACGACACCAGCGGCAGAGCCAGCCAAAGCACTCGATTTTACCTTGGCTGATGATCTGGTTGCGCCAACACCAGCAGCACCCGCTGCTGTAGAGCCTACTCCGGATCTCGAGTTTAAACTGCCCGAACCTGCCGTCGAAATCGCCAAAGCACCTGCTGCTGAGGTAAAAGCCGAAGACAGCGGTCTGGTCGACCTCGAATTTGATCTGGACGACTCGTTTGCATTGGACGATGATCGTACCGCGGTTGAAACAGCAAAAGCACAAGAGTGGACCACCGATCTGGGTAGTGAAGACTTTGCCGCACCAGCTGCAAAAGCCGAGATCCCTGCTGCTGCACCCGCTGAAGTAAAAGCTGCACCGATCGCCGAAACAAAACCAGCCGCTGCAGACAGTAATCCTTTGCTGTCTACACTGGACGAAGAGTTTCCGTTCTTGAGCGATGTCGACCCTCAGCAAACCTGTCTGGAACTGGCGAAGAGCTATATTTCGCTGGGCGAGACCGACAGCGCACGTGAACTGCTGACTCAAGTGATCGAGCTGGGTGCTGCGAACCAGCAAACCGAAGCCCGCGCGCTGATTGCCAAACTGGCATCATAACGCGGCATGTCGTGGTGTAAAAAAAGGCGATTAATTTCGCCTTTTTTTATGGCGCAAATCACCATAACCCGTTAAGTTTAACGGCATCGCTTTCTCGCATTAGATCTCCATTTTATGCCGCACCCTCACTCCCCTCGCCTCATTGGCGTGCTCTATCTTGGCGGGACCATCGGCTGCGCTGGCAGCCCACTGGCGCCGCTTGCTGCAGAGATTTTCTTACCTCGGCTGGAAGAGATCCTCGCAACACACATACAGACGCAGGGAGTGCCTACGACATGGCGCTGTATCGCCGGCACGATCAAAGACAGCAGCGCGCTGATTCCCGAGGACTGGGCCGATCTGATCGGTACGGTGCTCGCCCCTGAGCGTGCAGACATCCGTCACTGGATCATTCTGCACGGTACCGACACCTTGGCCTATAGTGCTGCGTTTTTAGCGGCGGCTTTGACGGGGGTGAATCGGCGGGTGGTGATCAGCGGCAGTCAGCTCCCCCTGCTCGACCCGCAGAGCTTGGTCGTCAATCGCGATAGCGACGCATTGGTCAATTTACAAACCAGCTATGATGCCTTTAGCGATGCGAGCGCATCCAGCTGGGTTGCCGTGGCGTTTAACCAGCAGGTCTGGCTGGCCGACAGCGTACAGAAGATCCACAGCCAAAATCGCCAAGCGTTCACCGGCCTGACCCCTTTGCTTCATCCTCACGACGCGTCCTTTTCGGCTCCGTTGCCGCCGCATCGCAGCGACACACCGCCCCATCCGATCCTCGCCGATCTCGGCATGCTCAAGCAACGCTTAGCCAGCCTGAATATTCAGCTCTACTATGCCAGCCCCTTACCGCGTGACGTTCAAGTGGCACAATTGACGCAACTGCTTGAATCTGGCGCCGAAGCGGTCATCGTGCTGGCCTATGGCCTCGGCAACCTGCCTAAAGACCCACGTCTGGTCACGGCGCTGCTGGCGGCGGAGCAACGTGGGGTGATGGTGATCCTGAGTAGCCAAGTGCCCTTTGGCGGGGTGGAATCGCGCTATGCGGCAGGCAACTGGCTCAAACAGTCTGGTGTGCTATCGGCAGAAACCCTACCGCTTCCTGCCATCTTTGCCCGTCTGGCATGGCTGCATGTGACGCAGAGCCGCTATAGTGATCGCCGCAAGGCATGGCTACAGGGTACAATGGACTAATTACCCCCGCGCCGTGTGCGCTGTATTTTTAGTCTTTAGTTTTGGAATCGCTATGCCGCGTCTTGCGTTAGGTTTGGAATTCAGTGGTCGCCGCTATCGAGGCTGGCAAACCCAGCAGGAAGGGGTCATCAGCGTCCAACAAACAGTCGAAACCGCACTGTCCAAGATCGCCAATCATCCTGTGACCCTGCATGCCGCTGGCCGTACCGATGCAGGTGTCCATGCCTGTAATATGGTCGCTCATTTTGAGACTGCGGCGATCCGCCCGATCAGGGGCTGGATCAGGGGCGCCAATAGCGAGTTGCCGGATGATATCGCGGTGCGCTGGCTGCAAGAGATGCCCGAGCCGTTTCATGCCCGATTTAAGGCCATTGCCCGCCGCTACCGCTATGTGATCTACAACCACCCTTACCGCCCTGCGCTGCTCAATGGCCAAGTGACCCATCACTACGGTCAGCTTGATCTGGCACGGATGCAGGCTGCCGCGGCCAAACTGGTCGGCACACATGACTTTACCAGCTTCCGCGCAGTCGCCTGCCAGTCCAACCAACCGGTGCGTACCGTCAGTCACCTGACCCTCACCCAACACGGTCAACTGATCGTGCTCGATATCCAAGCCAACGGCTTTCTGCACCATATGGTGCGTAATATCGTGGGTGTGCTCTTAGAGATTGGTGAGGGACTGCAGCCGGTAGACTGGATCGATCATTTAATTGCGGTACGTGACCGCAAAGAAGCGGCCGTGACGGCACCGCCGGATGGTCTTTATTTTATTAATGCCTACTATCCTGAGGAGTTCCAGCTACCCGAGCTGCCGCTGGGGCCGGTCTGGCTCAATATGGATTGAACGGTGGTAAGGGACACCTTCGTCTTAGACGCTACCTTGCTTGCGCTTACGGTACTCTACCGGCGTTTCATTGGTCCAGCGACGGAAAGCACGGTAGAACGTACTGGGTTCTGAAAAACCGGTCAGATAGACGATCTGCTCGACACTTTCATTGGTTTGCGACAGCAGTCGCTTCGACAAGCGTGCGCGATAGTCGGATAGCACCTGCTGAAAGCTGGTGTCGGCTTCGCTCAATTGGGTACGCAGTCGGCGCGATGTCGTACCCAGACGCTCGGCGATGGTCTCCAACGTGATCTCGCCACTCTCCAGCGTCTCGCCGATGGCACGGCGTACTTCGCCGACCAGGTCGGTGCGCGCCAGTTCCTGCATTTTTTCATTGGCAAGCTGCTCATGCAGACGCAGGAGCTCAGGCTCGGACTGCCACAGCGGGTAGTCCATCATGCTTTTGTCAAAATAGACCCGCGCCTCGGCCTGTCCCAGATAGACCGGACAGCCAAACACTCGCGTGTACTCTGCGGCATCCGCGCCACTGGTGTGGGTAAAATCAACACGGGTAAAGTTTAATTTGCCTTCGGTCACAAAGCGGAAAAAACGCAGCAAACTGAGCGCAAAGCATTCGGAAAAATGCCGCAGTGACATCTCGTCTTTATATTGGGCAGTAGGATTGGCCAGATAAATCTGGTCACCAATCTGATTGGCTGAGCCCTCAAGTACGTCGCTGACCAAACGTTGGTAGGCCAAGGCGCGCTTGAGTCCCGCACCAAACGACCCACTACTTAAAAAAAGATACTCCACCACTTGTCCGCGATAGAGGGGCATAAACTCGGCCAGATGCAGACCAAAGTCTGCATCACCAGTCACATCATGGGCGGCACGCCAAAAAGCGTACTGCATATTATTCGGCGTGCGCGCGTGCTCACTGACACGGCTGATCTCAATGCCCGCGCGCAATAATATTTCATCTGCGGCAAAACCGGCGCGGCGCATACCTTCATAGACCATTTTAAATAAAATGGCGGCATCTGTTTGTGCCCTTTGCATCACACGATCCTCTTTGAAACTGCTACCCAAGTTGTTGTCGCGGGTAATCGTTGTTTTAGCACTAGTTATACATGATACACGTTCTCAAGCCTGCACCACAGACCATAAAAAATCAATTCACCCGCAAAGGCTGAAAGAAAAACGTTTGCTTGGTTGCGTATATAGGTGCAAACGGCTAAAATATCGTCCCATCCGATTTCATCGGGTATTTGTGCAAAATGTGCCTTTTTATGCGGTTAGTTTATGCGCTGATGATTCCAAACCCCCTATAGAGCGAATATGTCCAACAAAGAAGAGCTGATCGAGTTTGAAGGCGTCGTGACTGAAACCTTGCCAAACACCATGTTTCGTGTACGTCTCGAAAATGACCACGAAGTCATTGCCCACATCTCTGGTAAGATGCGCAAGCACTACATCCGTATCCTGACAGGTGACTCGGTCAAGGTCGAAATGACCCCTTATGACCTGAGCAAAGGTCGCATCACCTACCGCGCGCGTTAATACGCTGCCCTAGGTTGATCTGAGGGCAGGCACTATAGCCATGTCCTCTGCACTAAAAAAAGCCGCATCATGCGGCTTTTTTGTGGTCTACATTTCTGTCGTCCAGTCTAGGGTTTACCCCAGACCGGACACATAGCGCATTAACCCAGCGCTTTGAGCACCGCCTCACCCATCGCATCGGTACCGACCTTGGTCATGCCCGCAGACATGATATCGCCGGTACGCAGCCCTTGATCCAGCACCACACCCACCGCCGTTTCAATCGCTTTGGCAGCGGCTTCTTGTTTAAAGGTATAGCGCAGCATCATCGCAACCGACAGGATGGTGGCCAACGGGTTTGCGATGTTTTGGCCGGCGATGTCCGGCGCACTGCCATGGCACGGCTCGTACATGCCTTTGTTGTTGGCGTCCAGACTGGCTGAAGGCAGCATGCCGATCGAACCGGTCAGCATTGAAGCCTCATCGGACAGGATGTCGCCAAACAGATTGCCAGTCACGATCACGTCGAACTGCTTCGGCGCTTTGACCAGTTGCATCGCGGCGTTGTCGACGTACATATGCGACAGATTGATGTGTGGATACTCTGCTGCGGCCAGATCGGTCACGGTTTGTTTCCACAGTTCAGTCACTTCCAGCACGTTGGCTTTATCTACCGAGCACACCTTACCACCGCGCAGGGTGGCCATGTCGAAGGCGACTTTGGCGATACGTTTGATCTCGCTTTCGCTATACACATCCGTGTTGTAGCCTTGTTTCTCGCCATTTTCCAGCACACGGATACCCCGTGGTTGGCCGAAGTAGATACCACCGGTCAGCTCACGTACGATGAGGATATCTAGACCAGCCACGATCTCAGGCTTCAGGCTTGATGCATCGGCCAACTGCGGATAGAGGATGGCTGGACGCAAGTTGGCAAACAGATTCAACTCGCTGCGGATCTTCAGCAGGCCGCGCTCTGGACGGATCGAGCGCTCGATCTGATCCCATTTTGGACCACCTACCGCACCGAGCAGGACGGCATCGGCTTTTTTGGCCGCATCTAGCGTCACATCTGGCAGCGGCACACCATGGGCATCAATCGCCGCGCCACCGAGCAAGCCATGCGACCACGTGAGGTCGAGCGCGAATTTGTCGTTAACTCGAGCCAATACGCCTTCTGCAGCAGCCATGATTTCAGGGCCGATACCGTCACCCGCCAAAATTAAAATATGTTGAGACATGTGTAATAACCTTTAAAGAAAGAACCAATCGCGATGTTCACCACAAAAACATAAACCTAAAATAAGCACAATAAAAAACGTATGCCGCAGCATACGCTTCATTCCACACGCTGACACTGACCCAAAGCGTAAGACTTACGACTTGATCTTTTGCTCGACAAAGCTGGTCGAGGCGGCTTGAAAGTCATAGTTGCGGCAGAAACGGCGCACCAACTGACCATTGTCCAGCACATCCACACACAACGGCGCAGGCGCAGCGAGCGACATCAGACTGCCGGACTGCTCACGCTGCTGGCGATAGAGATTCAGATCGTAGCGATGACCCGCCTTAAAGCGATGTGTCACCGCAAAATACTCAGGCTTGGTGCGCGATATAGGGTAAAACTGGACATCGATATCATGCGGGGCGGCCGAGAGCGCTAGATAGTACTGAGAGCTATCACTGGCGGTCGGCGACTCAAAGCGCAGGATCGCATCGTTCTTGCCATGCTCGGTGGGTTCGCCACTGGCCGCACTGAGCAGTTGAATCCCGTTGAGCGCCAAAAACTGACAGCCGATACCGCCCGAGCAATGCACTGAAGCGACACCTGTCGTCTCCAGTGATGCATCGAGTAAACTGGGGATTGCTGCCGCAGGCTGCGGGGTCAGCGGCTTAAACGAATGGCACCCCGCCAAACCCAGCGCAAAAACGACAGCCAACGCTAAAGACGATGCGACCCATACAGGCAGCTTCGTCTTTTTAGTCCACATGCCATGATGCGTTGCTTTCGGGTGCTGATTGCTCCGTACAGCCATGCTCTACCGCTCCAGATGTCGCCGATTTGTTTGACGTAAACGCGTCGTGCCGATGATACGCAGGGGGCGCTGATAGGGTCTCTATCATCGCCCATATTCATCGGTGAGAGTATACGCCATACAAGACTCATACATGAAGTGTATTAAACACCCATGGACGTAAGCCTTTTGCTTTGCTCTCAAATGCGTGAATCGCGTCACTATCTTGCAAGGTCAGCCCGATTTCATCAAGTCCATTCAGCAGAAAATGTTTACGAAATGCATCTACTTCAAAGAGATGAACTTCGCCATTCGGACGAATGACCTGCTGTGACTGCAAATCTACCGTGAGCTGGTAGCCTTCACTGGTCAATGCCTCGGCAAAGATCACATCCATCACCGCTTCCGGCAAAATGACCGGCAACATGCCATTGTTGAGACAGTTGTTGTAGAAAATATCAGCAAACGATGAGGCAATCACGGTGCGAAAGCCATACTCGGCCAATGCCCACGGGGCGTGCTCCCGGCTGGAGCCGCAACCGAAGTTTTGCCGCGCGATGAGGATGCTGGCACCTTGATAACGTGGCTGATTCAGCACGAAATCGGTGTTTAGCGGGCGG
>JASLJP010000005.1 GCA_030152425.1 Aquirhabdus sp. | reverse complement strand
TATCTACGGTTATCTTCCCATCCGTGCATGCCATGCATACACGCAACTGGCGAGTGGGGAATAATTACAGCTACGGTTTGCATGGCACGCCGACCACGTTTACGTTGCAAGAGCGACTGGCCACGCTAGAGGGTGGTTTGTATTGCCTGCTCGCGCCCAGTGGGCTGGCTGCGATCGGTTTGATCAATTTGGCCCTACTAAACCAGGGGGATGATGTTCTCATCCCGCAAAATAGCTATGGCCCAACACTGGACATGGTCAAACATGTGCTGGGACGGTTTGGCGTTATTCTGCGTGCCTACGATCCACTACGGCCTGATTTATTCGCAGGTCTGATACAGACCAATACACGCTTGATCTGGTTGGAAGCTGCTGGTTCGGTGACCATGGAGTTTCCGGATCTATCTGCGTTGATCCAAATCGCTCGTCGGCATGACGTGTTGACCGTGCTCGATAACACTTGGGGGGCGGGCATAGCCTTTAATGCCTTTGATCTGCCGGAGGGTCAGTCTGTCGATCTCACCATGCATGCGCTCACCAAATACCCCAGCGGTGGTGCAGATGTGCTGATGGGCAGTATCGTGACGCGCAACGAGACGCTTTACAAGCAACTCAAAGCCACTCAACAATATCTGGGGCTCAATGTCGCTGCGAATGATGCAGAGCTGGTTTTGCGCGGACTACCA
Organism: Aquirhabdus sp.; assembly: GCA_030152425.1. GTDB lineage: Bacteria > Pseudomonadota > Gammaproteobacteria > Pseudomonadales > Moraxellaceae > Aquirhabdus. The sequence continues at coordinate 7,485 of JASLJP010000005.1, read as the reverse complement.
TCTATCGCGCTGCGCTATCATGCCCAAGATCAGTCCGCACGTACCCTTGCGCAATGGCTGACTACCCGTCCGGAGATTGCCCAAGTGCTACATCCATCGCTGTCTACTGCACAGGGGCATGATGCGTGGCGCACGACGTGTGCATCGGACGGTGTAGGCAAGGCTGCTGGGATCTTGAGTGTGATTTTTCAGCCTGAATACAGCCTTGATCAAGTGCATGCATTCTGCGAGAGGCTGCAGCTATTTAAGCTCGGCTATAGCTGGGGTGGGCCGATGAGTCTGGTGGTGCCGTATCGTTTGGCCAGTTTGCGCCCGGCAGAATACGGTGGTATGCCTACGCATTTGGTCGATGGGGGACTGGTACGATTGTGCATCGGACTGGAGGATACTGCTGATCTACAAGCAGACTTGGCGCAAGCTTTGGCTGCATTCACGTAAGCATTATAAAAAAGACCTCTGACAGGTCTTTTTTAGTATTTGGCCTATATGTGGCTTAACCCGCCCGAAAATCCGGCGGAATCAGTATTGAATCTTTGATTTCGGTAGATAGTTCAGGATAGTCGAGCGTGTAGTGTAGCCCACGCGACTCTTTGCGCAGCAGAGCGCAGCGGACGATCATTTCACTGACCAGTGCCAAGTTGCGCAGTTCGATTAAGTTCTTACTCATGATGTAACTCGAGTAGTATTCTTCGATCTCATGTTTGAGCATCTGGATACGGTTCAGTGCGCGCTCGAGGCGTTTGGTGGTGCGTACGATGCCAACATAGTTCCACATAAAGTGACGTAACTCTTCCCAGTTATGCAGGATCACGACGTCTTCATCAGGGTTTTGTACACGCGAGTCATCCCATTCCGGCACATCGACCGTCGAGGCGGGAACCTGATTGGACTCAAACAATTGGGCAATATGACGTGCAGCGCTGGCACCAAAGACAAAGCACTCTAGCAATGAGTTGCTCGCCATACGGTTGGCACCATGCAGACCGGTAAAGGATGTCTCGCCAATGGCATACAATCCGGGGATGTCTGTTTCACTGTTCAGGTCGACCATCACTCCGCCGCACGTATAGTGGGCGGCGGGTACGACCGGAATTTGATCCTTTGTGATGTCGATTCCAAGCTCTAAAAGACGCTCATAGAGCATCGGAAAGTGACCTTTGACAAAGTCGGCAGGACGGTGGCTGATGTCGAGGTAGAGATGACGCGCACCTAGGCGCTTCATCTCATAGTCGATGGCACGTGCAACGATATCGCGCGGCGCCAGCTCGGCACGTTCATCAAAACGGGGCATAAAGCGCTCGCCATTCGGCAAGCGTAAATAAGCACCTTCACCCCGCATGGCTTCGGTGATGAGGAAAGAGCGCGCTTCAGGATGATAGAGGCATGTCGGATGGAATTGGTTGAACTCCATATTGGCGACCCGACAACCTGCGCGCCATGCCATGGCGATACCGTCGCCCGTCGCAATATCTGGGTTACTTGTATACAGATACGATTTACTGGCACCACCACAGGCTAAGGCGACAAATCGGGTGTGAAAGCTATGTACCTTGTTCGCGGCCATATCCAGTGCATAGATACCGACCACATGATTGGATTCCTTAAGGCCGAGTTTCTCGCTGGTAATGACGTCAATGGCGGCAAACTCGGTCAAAATCGTCACGTTCTTGCGTTTTTTGACTTGGCGAATCAAGGTCGTCGAGATCGCGATGCCGGTCGCATCAGCAGCATGAATAATGCGGCGGTGCGAGTGCCCCCCCTCGCGCGTCAGATGGAGTTGTTCTTCTTCATCCAGCGTAAAACGTACGCCTTGTTTTAGCAAGAAATCGACCGCCGCGCGCCCACCTTCCACGGTAAAGGCCACCGCATCCCGATGGCACAAGCCTGCGCCGGCGACTAAAGTGTCATCGATATGATTTTCAGTCGAGTCTGTTTCATCCAACACGGCTGCAACACCGCCTTGAGCGTAGTAGGTGCTGGCTTCAGTCAGGGGGGCCTTGGCCATCACTGCCACGCGCAAATGGTTCGGCAACGAGAGTGCAAGCGTCAGTCCTGCCGCACCACTTCCGACGATAATCACATCAAAGTGATGGTCGAGGTCTGAAGTCAGGGGGGAAGTAGTTTGCGAATCTGTCTGTGGGCTGGCAGCATTTTTTCCACCAGCGCCAGTGTGGGTCATACTCACGGGCGACTTTGCCTTAAAATTTCGATAAGAGCGCGAGTATCAAAGAATTGGCGACGCGGTGCAAGGGGAAAATCACGCAGCAGATTGTAAGATACGGCATTTTTTGTCACCGTCGTTGAGTTGCAATGCTGCACGTTGCAAAATCGCGCTGACATGCGTCCCGAACATTGTTTAGCGGAGCGGCGCCAACCTATAGCATCATGTCGGCGGGTGCTGAACTGCAGTCGTGTGGTTAATTTACATTTTTCCTGACCGTGCATGAACTTAATATCACACGATGCAACGATTGCTAACAAAAAACCGCTGGCAGATATGGTAAAAAAGCATGCTGTCGTTATTGGTTTAACAGTTCAATCATTCAAAGGAAGTCGCAATAATGGATGTCGCACACACACGGATTTTAGCGCTAAAAGATGGCAGTGTAGATCGTCAGAAAGCCCCCCCACTTTTAGAAGACACCAAAAGGGTGCCACGTCTCCAGACAGGCAAAAATCGAATGCTGCGAAACGTCATGCTGGCCACTGCACTGGGTGCGATGCTACAGCCTGCGGCGCAAGCGGCAATGCCGGTGGATTTCTCTGATGTAGTCGCTCAGGTTGCACCTGCAGTCGTGCGGGTCACGGTGTCCAAAAAACTCACCCAAGAAGAACAACTACAGCAACAATTGCCTGAGATGTTGAAAAAGTTTTTTGGCAATCAAATTCAGATCCCCAATCAGCCTCGTGTTCCTTCCGAGCAAAAGTCATATGGCAGCGCATTTTTTATCAGTCAAGACGGCTATTTACTGACGAACCGCCATGTGGTTGATGATGTGAAAAAAGTGACGATCACCCTAAATGACCGCCGTGAGTTAGATGCAGAAGTCATTGGTAGTGATGAGCGCACCGATGTCGCTGTGCTTAAAGTGAAAGGTGATCATTTTCCGGTACTCAAAACCGGTAATTCCGATGTACTTCGCGTCGGCGAGCCGGTACTGGCGATTGGTTCGCCCTTTGGTTTTGACTATTCAGCCTCTGCAGGGATCGTCAGTGCGACTGATCGATCGATGACTGTCGATAGTGCAGTGCCATTTATTCAGTCGGATGCAGCGCTTAATCCAGGAAATTCCGGCGGCCCGTTGTTTAACCAGCGTGGAGAAGTGATTGGGATCAATTCCCGTATTTTCAGCGGTACAGGCGGTTATATGGGACTGTCATTTTCAATCCCGATTAATGTCGCTATGGGTGTCGCTGATCAGTTGCGCAATGGCGGCAAGATTTCACGCAGTTATTTAGGCGTTTATCCGCAAGATATCGATCGTAATCTGGCCGAAGTCTATCGCTTGCCACGTCCCGAGGGAGCGTTGGTGACCAAGGTGGAGGTCAACTCTGCAGCCGCTGAGGCGGGCATTAAAGAAGGCGATATTATCCTGAGTTATGACAATCAACAGATCGGCCGTGCCAGCGATTTGATTAACCGGATTAATCGAACCCGTCCCGGCACTTCGGTCGTTTTAGGTCTACAACGTGACGGCAAACCGCTGAACGTGACCGCCAAACTGAAACCGGCATCGGATGCCAATAATGCCAATAGCGCGGTGGCCAGTGCGGTTAGTAGTGGTGAGGCATTAGGTCTAAAAATGCGTGAGATGACGGATAAAGAAAAAACCGATCAAAGCACGGTGAAAGGCGTAGTGGTGGGTGCAGTTGTACCCGATGGATTGGCCGACCGTTCAGGATTGCAGCCCGGTGATATCATTGTGCGTTTGAACGGCGTGCCGACACCGACACTCGCCAGTTTTGTTACGGCTCAAAAGGCACTACCGAAGCAAGGTGTGGTGGGTGTGCTCATCGTCAGGGGAACTTCGCCCATTATGGTCGGGTTAAGACTGCAATAATTAATCTCAGTACGGATCCACGAGCACCCTATGTCAGACGATATAGGGTGCTTTTTGATGGGCAACTACAGTGCAGCGACTAAATATTTTCATAATCTCGGTATAGAGACATGCGATTGATCTACGGGAAAAAAGCGCTTTGTTGTAGACTAGCAACATACCCATGCGTGCGATCATAAAAGGAAGTTTTTTCGTGACTATTAACCCGTTTGCCCATACGGCCAATCCACCCTCAGCCGAAGGCGCTTTGGGCAGTGCAGATAGCCAAATTCTGACCGAGCTTGTCCATCAAGCAAAACCAAAAATCGATACGACACTAGCGGCACTGGGTCATATCATTCTTGATAAACCAGAACAGATTAAGCTGTCGTTGGCATGTTTGCTGGCGGAGGGTCATTTGCTGCTGCAGGACTTGCCGGGTCTAGGGAAAACGACCTTGGCCGAGAGCTTGGCGCGTGGGTTAGGGCTTGCTTATCGTCGTGTGCAGTTCACCAGCGATATGCTTCCAGCAGATATTTTGGGCTTTTCGATGTTTAATCCTGAAAAGCAAAATTTTGAGTTTCGTGCTGGTCCTGTATTTACCCAAGTTCTATTGGCTGATGAAATCAACCGTACGAGTCCTAAAACACAAAGCGCATTATTAGAGGCCATGGAAGAGCGTCAGGTCTCGCAGGATGGTCAGACGCGACCACTTCCACAACCTTTCTTTGTCATTGCGACACAAAATCCGCTGCAGCAGGCCGGCACGTATCCTTTGCCCGAGTCGCAGTTGGATCGGTTTTTGATGTGTCTGTCTCTAGGCTATCCTTCCCAGCAAGCAGAGCGCGACTTGCTGCTGGGCGTAGATCGTCGTCAGCTACTTGCACAGATGCAGCCCTTGCTGGATCAAGTCACCCTCGTGAAGTGGCAACAAAGTGTCGTGCAAATCCACGCTGCGGCACCGGTTTTGGACTATCTGCAACGGCTGGTGGCCAAGTCGCGTGAATCACGCCAGCATGCGGGACTATCAACACGCGGCGTACTTGCCCTTAAACGCGCCGCACAAGCCTATGCTTTTGTAGCGGGTCGCAGCTATATCGTCCCCGAAGACGTCCAAGCGGTCTTTGTTGCGGTTGCAGACCATCGCCTCGGAGGGACGGTCGCAGGATTGTCCCCTGCCGCACAGGTGCTTAAGCAAGTCGCCGTCGTTGTTTAAGGACTTGCATGTCTGCACGCACTGCGTTTGAGTGTTTTTTAACGTTGAAATTTGCAATGGACTGTTCATGACCCCTATCGGATGGATAAGGCAAAAAGCGCAAGCATGGCAAAACCGTCGCTTGCCGCCAATCCAACACATACGCCTGACCCAAAAACAGGTCTTTATTTTCTTGACCAAAGAAGGCGGTCTATTTGCCCTGATGATGCTGACCATCTTCATTGCCGGGGTGAATTACGCCAACAATCTGGTGCTAGGGCTGTGTTTTTTTCTGGGCAGTATAGTGATCGTCACGGTACATCACACCTTTCATAATTTTTCCGGACTTTTACTGGAGGCGGTAGATGCAACCGACAGTGAGGCTGGTCAAGTCACACATTATCGCATCCGCATTACGCCCTCTGGCCGAAAAGTGCCGCGCCAACTGCTGTTGAGTTGTGAGGGGCAGGCACAGCTGGTTGATCGCTTGAGTCGCCCCACCTTGCTTAGCTTTGCGCTCGCTACCCCTCATCGTGGTAAATTTCTGCCCCCTCGGTTGACTGTGTCTACCGTCTATCCCTTAGGCATCCTACGCGCTTGGACCTATGTGCGTTTCAGTCAGGTCGCATGGGTGTCGCCCAAACAGATCGAAGGCATCCTGCATGGGCAAACAACCGCAACAGCAGATCATGAAGAGGTCGTGACGCGTGTCGCGGGCCAGGAGGAGTTTGAGGATTTACGCAGCTTTATTGAGGGGGAGTCGTTGTCTCGGGTGTCCTGGCAGCATCTGGCGCGTGGTCAAGGGGTGTTGACCAAACAGTTTTCTGATGCGCGTGGACGAGAGCAGTTGTTGGATTATGACGTGATGCATGGCGGACATGAGTTGCGTTTGTCCCAGCTTGCCTATTGGGTCAAGCGTTTAACTGCGGAACATGTCGCTTTTGAGCTGAAGATTCGAGATCGATCGCTGCCACTGGGCGCAGGGCTTGCACATCAGTCCGCGGCCTTGCGCCTGCTGGCGGAGATCCAATAATGCGTATTTCTGCACGCGACACATTGATCTTGACGCAAATCATGATGATTTTGCCGCACATCAATCATATGCCGTATTGGCTTACAGGTCTGGCTGCAGTCACCATCTTGATGCAGATCGGCGTTATTAAACGCAGGCTGCTGGGCGAGACCAAGCAGCGCCAACGTGCAGTGCAGGGCTTGGTATTTGTTGCTGGTTTAGCAGGAATCGCCCAAACTTTTCAGACCATTCAAGGGCTTGAGGCGGGAACCGCGTTTCTACTGGTGTGTTTGCTTGGAAAGTTATTTGAGATCAATATACGGCGCGATGTCTATGTGGTACTCACGCTCGACTTGTTTATCATCGCCGGTATGTTTTTGTTTGACCAGAATCTATCCACAGCGCTCTGGGCGATGGCGGCAACATTCGCAGTGCTATATGCCATGCTGAGTCAAAATCTGGGTGATGCATTGATTCAGAACAGCCCTGTGCCCACGATTCTGATCAGCGATAGCACTGATGCTGACCGTAATCCGTCAGGCTTGCGAAGTACGATGAAGTCGTTGATGTTCCTCGTCGGTATGGCGGTACCGCTGATGGTCATCTTGTTTATCTTCTTTCCACGCATTCCCCCTCTATGGACCATACATCTTGCGGGTGGGCAAGCCAAAACCGGTATGAGCGACAGCATGTCACCCGGTGACTTTGCCAAACTCAGCCAATCTTCCGAGCTGGCGTTTAGAGCGACTTTTGCCAACGGTAAGCTCCCGCCTAAAAAAGATTTATATTGGCGTGGCATGGTATTTAGCCGCTTTGATGGCCGTACATGGCGTGCCGACCCTGATTCACGCCTAAAGCAAGTCGTATGGGGCAGTGATGTTTCGGCTCAATGGCTGCAAACCATTCAACTCAATGATCAACGCGCGACTGAATATAAAATCATCATGGAGCCGACTCAGCAGCCGTGGCTTTTTGCTCTAAGCTTTCCACTGGGCAAGACGCCACAGGTTGGTGTAACGCGCGAATTTACCGTATTGGCTTCCGAGGATATTGCTCAGCGAACGACCTTTAACATATACCGCTTCAATGCGAAGGCCATCGACATTGATTTACCGCCGTGGCTACACCAAGAAGCTTTGGCATTGCCAGCCACGGGTAACCCACGTAGCCATGCCTTTGCGTTGCAGTTGATGAGCCGATATAAAAACGACCCCGTACGATTTGCCGATGGGGTTATG
>JASLJP010000360.1 GCA_030152425.1 Aquirhabdus sp. | reverse complement strand
ACTTTCACCACGAACTCACTCACTGCAGTATATAAGCCGCCCAGCACGACAGTATGCGCAGACGGTCATCGGAAAATATCAAAGATGGATTATACGAGATCGCAGCGGTTTACGCTGCGATACATGTCCATGGGAGAGGATTTTTGCGACAACAAAACGACTATAAAAATTCAGCGCGTATAAAGTGATTGACGCGCGTCAACTCTTGATCCAGCGCATGGATAATCACATCACTGGCGCGGAGTCGGCCGGCCTTACACTCCAGATGGAGTTTCAGACAGAGGGTTTCCAGCTCCGTAGCGCCGATGTTGGCGCTAGCGCCTTTGAGCGATTGCACCGAATTGGCGGCAAGATCGAGATCCGCATGCTCATAGGCGGTATGGATGCGTTTCATCTGCAGCTGACTATCTTTGAGATAATCAGTGAGTAGATCATTAATATCATCCCCCAAGAAGCTTTTTAGTTCTTGAAGTTGTGCTGTATTGATGGGCACAGACATAATCTCTCTCATGGGCGGTCTAAAAGCATGCAAAGGCATGCTTATTCAGTATCAAAAACAGTATAAATAGCTAGTTAATGCCAACCATTTCACACTTTATTTATAGCTACCTTACTATAAAATAATACTTTTTTAGGCCGCCGTAAATACAGTATATCTGCTGAATACTCTAGCTCGTCGCCCCTGACTCTTTTGCTTGGGTTTTACGCTGGTATTGCACACTGACCGCGTGCTTCCCAAAATACTCGCGCAGTTTCTTGAGCAACTCGTCTTCCGGCCTGACATACCAGCGTTCGCCGACACTTAATATGGCTTTGGCATAGGTATGGTCAATCTGGCAATGCACCGGTACGCGACGTAGTTCGTCGCCCTGATCCGCAGCAAACAGAGGCAGGACTTGCTGCAGCAGTTGCGCAAGATTCGGACTCTTACTCTGGAGCACCCCCTCGCCAATCGCGAGTGTAATGGCCTCGGCACGCCGCGCCCGAATATCATTCATGCTAAACGCTTTACGCAAACGACCTGACGGACGATCATAGCCTTCACGTTCACTGACTTCGCCTTCGATCACCACGATGCTGTCCGGTTTGAGCACTTCTTTGTAGCGGGCGAAGTTTTCATGCTGGCAGTTGACCTCCAGACGCGCTGTGCCATCGTCCAAGGTGATAACCACCCGATTCGGGAAGTTCGCCACATCGATGACCAGGCCGGCAAACACCGTGGTCACGCCGCGTTTGGTGGCCTCGATATCGGCCAGCTTGCAGCGAATAAAATTTTTCAGTTCGGGGTTATAGACATCGATCGGGTGGCCGGTCAGATAGAGACCCAAGGTGTCTTTCTCACCCTTTAAGCGCACTTCATCCGGCCAAACGATAGATTTAGGCGGTGCTTTACGTGCTGGCACTTCGATCTCACCAAACAGATCAAAGATGCCACTGTCTTGATTTTGGCGGGTCTGCTCCGCAGCCTGTACCGCTTCTTCAAGCTGATCGGCCAGCACGGCGCGATACTCACCCTGTGTGCCATCAACGCCTGCGGGGGTCAAACAGTCCAGCGCACCGGAGCGGATCAGCGCTTCCAGCGTACGTTTATTGGCTTTTTTAAGGTCGATTCGCTGGCAAAAGTCAAAAATATCGGTGAACTCACCTCCCTGTTTGCGTGCCTGCATCACCGACTCCATGGCGGCTTCACCGACACCTTTGATCGCGCCCAGGCCATAGATGATGGTCTTGGCATCAGAGGCACGGAAACGATAGTCCGACCAGTTGACCGAGGGCGGCAGGATCTTAAGTCCCAGCTCGCGACAGTCGCTGATGATAAACACAATACTGTCAGTGTTCTGCATTTCAGAGGTGAGTACCGCTGCCATAAACTCGGCTGCATAGTGGGTCTTGAGCCATGCGGTCTGATAGGAGAGCAACGCATAAGCAGCCGAATGTGACTTGTTAAAGCCATAGCCAGCGAACTTCTCCATCAGGTCGAAAATCCCGCCCGAGGTCTTTTCGTCGATCTCGCGACCTAGCGCACCATCGACAAAGGTCGAACGTTGCTTGGCCATTTCTTCCGGTTTTTTCTTACCCATCGCACGGCGCAGCATGTCCGCACCGCCCAGTGTGTACTGTGCCAGCACCTGCGAGATCTGCATCACCTGCTCTTGATACAGGATAACGCCGTAAGTATTGCCGAGGATGCCTTCTAGGTCAGGATGATCATATTTGACCTCTTCACGGCCATGTTTGCGTTCGATATACATCTCGACCATACCCGCATCGAGAGGACCCGGACGATAAAGCGCCACCAGCGCAATGATGTCCTCAAAGCGGGTCGGCTTGAGCTTGACCAGAATACGCTTCATGCCGCCACTTTCTAGCTGGAACACGGCAGTGGTTTTACCATCTTGCAGCAGCTTAAAGGTCTTGGCGTCATCTAGCGGCAGCTTGTTTAGATCCAGCGCGTCTAGGTTTTCTGTGGCACGACGTGCATTGATCGCATGCATGGCCTGATCGATCACGGTCAGGTTACGCAGCCCCAAGAAGTCGAACTTGAC
>JASLJP010000262.1 GCA_030152425.1 Aquirhabdus sp. | reverse complement strand
AGAAGTCTCTATAGCGATAATGATAGCGAATGTTCATATTGCGCCTCCCATGCGAGCCGTAATCGAGATCATGCATTAAAATTCAAACATATGGACAGTCGAGATGCAATATCGACCATCACTTCCCCGCTGCCAATCCTTCTATATCCTTTAACACCTGCGCCGCATGCGACTGGGTATCGACGCTGGTGTAGTGATAGACGATGGTGCCTGAGTTTCAGTGATGCTGAAATGTATCGAACTCTGCGGCTCAGTCGGCTACAGCGAAATCGACCTGCTGGAGAAATGGGGCCGTGACTCCAAGATCCTCGACATCTTTGAAGGTACCCAACAGATCCAGTTGCTCATCGTCGCACGTCGTCTGTTGAACAAGTCGTCGAGTGAGTTGAAGTAAGGCTGGTTTAGACATAAAAAAGCCCTGTCAGATGACGGGGCTTTTTTACGTTACATCGCAGATTAGATGGTGACTTTGCCTGATGCAGCACGCACGCTCTGCCGTAAATCCTCGATGAAGAGCGTCTTTTCTGCTTTGCTTGCAAATGCCCTCGCCGGAATATCCAATGCTGAGTTGATATCTAGGTTGACGACCACGATCCCCAGTTGCTCCACCACGTTCCCCATTTTTTGCCACGCAAACAGGTGCTGCTCAAACTCGGTGCTTAAATACAGCCCAGCATCTTGAATTTCAAGCTGATACTGACTAAACAATGTCTTGTTTGCACGTGAAAACGCATTGAACGCCATGACGGCATACCATAGCGTATTTATGAGCGCATAATAGCCGCAAAGGTATCCTATCCCCAATCCCCAGCAATTGTGCTGTGCCAGACAGTGAGCCTCCTGAGCAGTGCCCCATGCCAATCCCAAGGTGATCGCTAAAAAAATGCCTTGCAGTCGTGGGGATGTCAGTTGATTTAATAATGCATATTGCCAGAAGTCTCTATAGCGATAATGATAGCGAATGTTCATATTGCGCCTCCCATGCGAGCCGTAATCGAGATCATGCATTAAAACTCAAACATATGGACAGTCGAGATGCAATATCGACCATCACTTCCCCGCTGCCAATCCCTCTATATCCTTCAACACCTGCGCCGCATGTGATTGAGTATTCACGCTGCTGTAGTGATAGACGATGGTGCCTTGCGGATCGATGAGGAAGGTTTCGCGGCGGGTCATCGACAGCATGCCAAAGCCGCGCAGGACTTTATAGGATTTGGCCAGATCGTGCTGGGTATCGGCCAGCAGCGGAAAAGGCAAACCGAGTTTGTCGGAGAAGGATTTGTGTGACGCGATATCGTTCAAGCTCACCCCCAGCACTGTGATATTGCGCTTTTGATAGGTGGGATACAGTTCTTTAAATTGACGTGCTTCTTCGGTACAGCCCGGCGTGTCGTCCATCGGGTAGAAATACAGCACCAGCCATTTGCCTTTGTAATCGTTCAGACTATGCCACTGCTGGTTTTGATCCTGCAGGCGAAAATCTGCGGCAGGCCGCCCTACCCACTCGCCTTTGGCGCTTTCGAGTTTGTTGCCGAGTAAGCTGCTTGATGTCGGCGCTGCTGGCGCTGCATGGGCGACACCTGCCAAACACAAGCTGCAGAGGAGTGAGGTTGAAAAAGGATTTAACACGGCAATGGTTTCCTAAGCGGTTCAAACGTCAGGAGACTATCGCATAAAGCAGGCTGAATCTGCTGCCTGAATCAGCGGAATTAACATAAAAAAATCCCTCTATCGTGAAGCGCCTTTGATAAGCGCACGCCTTTTGCAAAGCGCGATAGAGAGACCGACTTTAAATTATCGTCAAGCATGCCCCTGCTGCAGCAACAGCAGAGGCATGACCCATGTGGCTTATGCGACTGCCGCTTCAGCTTCTTTCTGGGGTGTTGCATCTTGCTGAAGCGGCGTGGCGCTTTCGCTCTGATCCACCACACCGAACTGCTTCATCAGCGCACGACGTTTGGCGGGCAGGATGTTGGCTTTGTTCAGGTCGCCCTTGTAGTGCTCGACCACGCGTTTATCCATCATTTTAAACCACACTGATGGGATGTACGCTGGCAGCAACATCGAGGCATAGCCTGACGGCAGTTGCGGCGCTTTTTCAAAATGACGCAGCGCTTGGAAACTGCGGGTCGGATGGGCGTGGTGATCCGAGTGGCGCTGTAGCTGATAGAGGAACAGGTTGGTGACGATGTTGTTGCTGTTCCAGCTATGCTCAGGCATGGTGCGCTCGTACTGACCATTTTCTTTCTTCTGACGCAGCAGGCCGTAGTGCTCGACGTAGTTGATGACTTCAAGCAGGCTAAAACCATACACCGCTTGGATACCGATAAACGGGATCACCTTGCGGCCAAAGATCGCGATCATGGTGGTGTACAGACTGGCCGACATTGCCCAGCCTTGCAGCAGTTCGTTTTCCAGCGTCCAGAAGCCTTTGCCACGACGCGCCAGACGGGTCTTTTCGATCTGGATCGCAGACTTAAAGCTGCCGATCACCGAACGCGGAAAGAACTGCCAGAAGGTTTCACCCATTTTTGAGCTGGCTGGATCTTCAGGGGTCGCGACGCGTTTGTGATGGCCGTAGGGGTGCTCGACGCGGAAATGGCCGTAAGCGGTCGGTGCCAGTGCCAGATGTGACAGGAACTGATCTAGCTTGTTGCTCTTATGGCTTAGCTCATGGGCGGTGTTGATGGCGATGCCGTTCATGGCGCCAATGGACAGGGCGATACCGAGCTTGTCGGCAATGGGCGTGGTTTTGCGGGTATATAAATAAGCACCCAAAAACAGCACGACGTATTGCAGCGGAATAAAGGCTTTAACGACGGTGGCGTAGTACGGGTCTTTTTCCAGTTTGGCGATGATTTCTTCTGGCGGATTATTGGTATCTGCGCCGATGATGCGGTCAAACAGGGGAATGATGGCATGAATGACGATCGGACCCACCCACGCCAAGCCACGCAGTTTCTTGGGCGCGGCGCGATAGGCCAGCAGTGCGCCGATACCGATCACGGGAACTGCGGGGCTTAGAATCCACAAATAGCGTTTGGCATCGACCCATTGTTGGGACGGGGTTGCTTCAGCGTGTAGCATCTCGATTGGGGTTTGGGCGTTCATGATTCATCGACCTATTACCTATGGTGTGCAGGCATTATTGGACAGATGTACTCAGCAAACCATGTGTCTACGTCCGTAATATTTATGCTAAACCCCATAATTACCGACACTTATTGCAATCGTCCAGAAAATCATCGTGAAACACCGAAGATTGCTGCCCCTGCCGCATTTCAGGGCGGCTGTCGTGTTCGGCTATGGGCAGCAGCATTCATAGTCGTTATGCTTACCCTCTATATAGATTGTATAACCCCATAAGTAGACCTCATGGACGCACTGAGTCATATCCTCGAAGACATCCACCTCGGACAGGCCGAATACACCTATGTCAGTGGTCATGGCGACTGGCTGGTCAACGTGCCGCAGCAGGCTGCGGTAGTGTTCTATGTTGTCACGGCAGGGCAGGCGCATATCTATCTCAAAGATCAGACCATTCTGCTAGAAGCAGGCGGCATCTTGCTGGTCCCCTCGGGCGCTGCCCATCAGCTTGGTAGTCCACACCCGCAGCACAGCCTGTCAATGCCCAAACAACTGGTACAGCAAGACCTGACCTTTGCGCGCAAAGAAGACCTGATGGTTCAAGTCGGCACTGGTCTGACCCAAGCGGTGGTGCTGGCCGTGCGCAGTCTGTTTGATAGTGAGATGAGTCGGCCACTGCTGTCTGCCCTACCCGAGTGCTTTCTGCTGCATGGCGAAGGAGACAACTCGGCGCCAGCTTGGCTCACGCTGGGTCTGGAGTTTTTAGGCCTCGAAACTGAGCGTGCACGTCCAGGGCGCGATACGCTGCTCAACCGACTGGCCAATATGTTTTTTATCGAATGTGTCCGCGACTATGTCGAGCAACTGCCCGAAGAGTCGGAAAGCTGGCTGACGGCACTGCGTGATCCGACCCTGATGGCGGCGCTGGGAGCGATCCATGACCAACCCGCTCATGCGTGGACTGTTGCGGATCTGGCCAGTATCGCCTGTATGTCACGCTCCAGCTTTGCTGAGCGCTTTGCCGAGGTCATCGGCCAGCCGCCACTGTCGTATCTGTCGGCGCATCGCTTGCGTCTGGCGGCACGACTATTGGTCCAGAGCTATGAGAGCATCGCCCGCATCAGCGAACGCGTGGGCTATGCGTCCGAGGCGGCCTTTAGTCAGGCGTTTAAACGTCAATATGACATGTCCCCGAGCCAATATCGCAAGGAAGCCAAGGCGAACGCTGCATCCACTACCGAGTAATCACGGCGACCTCTCCCCACTCCCCCCCCCCCTTCAAAGCAGTGCGAAAAAAGGTGTATCAAAACACGAATGACACCCGTTTTTTGGCATGACTATAGTATGATTGGCGACATCAAAAACACACCCTACCGCAGACTCTTAATTTAATACATCGAG
>JASLJP010000225.1 GCA_030152425.1 Aquirhabdus sp. | reverse complement strand
CACAGTCTCCGTCGGACGCGACCCCAGATGAAGGCCCTCTGCCGGGCGATCTGGAAACAGCCAAAGTCTTTGGCAAACGCTTTGCTGAGCAAGCACAGCGCCTGAGCAAATAAGCCGATATTCCTGCAGCGGCACGCCGTTTGGGTGCCGTTTGGGGTGATATTTGGCCGTTTGATCGGTGTGACTGGCGGGTAGCGCATTTTATTCGCCAATTGGGATAGTTTATGGTTTAAACTGCAAAACCGGTCACCATCTACGACATATGCGTACGTTGTTCGTCGTATATTGCTTACGTTTTAGTCGATTTTGCCCCGATTTTGAATGAATTCCGACTTTAAAAGCACGCAACTTTAAAGATTCACGGTTCTCACAGGCAGCCACTCCGAGGCTGCTTTTTTTTGTCTTTTTTTTCGTATTTTCACGGAGTGAATCCGTTAAACTTGCATCCATTAAAATGAGTCTCAGGGAAACGTTGATGCACACGTCGGCAACGCATATTTCTGCATTACACCAGCCCAGCCAGTTACAGCTCAATTCTGCAGGCAACTTGCAGCATTTTCTGGGGATCGAGGGGCTATCGTGCGCCCATCTCACCAAGATTCTAGACACGGCAGAGACCTTCCTCGGCGAAGAGGGGCGTATCCTCAACCAGCCCTTGCTCGACGGCCGTACGGTCATGAACCTGTTTTTCGAACCCTCTACCCGTACCCGCACCACCTTTGAGGTGGCCGCCCAGCGCCTGTCGGCCAACGTGCTCAACATCGACATCCAGCGCTCCAGTACCTCCAAGGGCGAGACCCTGCGCGATACGTTGTGGAATCTGGAAGCCATGACCGCCGACGTGTTTGTGGTGCGGCACTCGGCCTCCGGTGCGGCGCATTTCATGGCGCAGTCGGTCTGTCCCGATGTGGCGATCATCAACGCCGGCGATGGCCGCCATGCCCACCCGACCCAAGCCATGCTCGACATGCTCACCATCCGCCGCCATGCCGGACGGCCATTTAGCGAGCTGACCGTGGCCATCATCGGCGATATCAAACACTCGCGCGTCGCGCGCTCGGACATTCAAGCGCTGCAGACCTTGGGTGCTAAAGAAGTACGCATCATCGCCCCGAAAACCCTGCTGCCGACCGGCTTTGAAAACTTTGGCGTCAAAGTGTTTGAAAACATGGATCAAGGCATCGCAGGCTGCGATGTGGTGATCTCGCTGCGTATCCAGAATGAACGCATCGCATCGCCGCTGCTGGCCAGCTCCGATGAGTTTTATAAACTGTATGGCCTGTCGGAAGCGCGGCTCAAACTGGCCAATCCCAACGCACTGGTCATGCACCCCGGCCCGATGAATCGCGGCGTCGAGATCGCATCGAGTGTCGCCGATGGCGCGCAGTCGCTGATTTTAAAACAAGTCAACTACGGCATCGCCGTGCGCATGGCGGTGCTGAGTCTCGCCATGCAAGGCCAACTGGAAGCACGGGGGATCCGCGGATGAGCGAACTGATGAATAAAGCCGGCGCCGATGTCGTGGTGCAAATCGACAATGTCCGCGTCCTCGATCCGCTGAATCAGTCGGATGAGACCCGTAGCGTCTGGGTGCATCAGGGGCATCTGATCGAACAGCCCGCCGCAGGGGAGCTGTACTCGATCATCGACGGCGAGGGCAAATGGCTGCTGCCGTCGCTGGTCGACCTGTGCGCGCGTCTGCGTGAGCCGGGCGAGCAACAGCATGGCACGCTGAAATCCGAAGGCTCGGCCGCCCGCGCGGTCGGCTTCCTGCATGTGGTGATCCCGCCGGACACCAAACCGGTGCTGGAGAGCGGCGCGCTGCTGCCCGGCCTGCGCCAAAAAGCCTATGACGACGGCGGCATCTATCTGCACGTCATCGGCGCGCTGACCAAGGGGCTGGAGGGCAAACAACCCGCCAACCTCGCGGGACTCAAGCAGGGCAAATGTATCGCGGTGAGCAATGCGCGGAACCCGTTCTTTGACAATGACGCGCTGCTGCGCACGCTGCAGTACGCCGCGACTCTGGGGCTGACCGTATTCTTTTACCCATCCGAGCCTGCGCTGGCGGCCGATGGCTGTGTGCACGACGGCTTTATGGCCTCGCGCCAAGGTCTGCCGGGTATCCCGACCATCGCCGAGACCGTGGCGCTGGCCACCCAGCTACAGATGGTCGAAGTGACCGGCGTGCGCGCGCATTTTAGCCAGCTATCCTGCGCCGCCTCGGTCGCGCTGATCAAAGCGGCCAAGGACAAAGGCCTGCAGGTCACCGCCGATGTGGCGATGCACCAGCTATACCTGACCGATGCCAGCATCGACGGCTTTAACTCCGCCGCCCACGTGCTGCCGCCGCTGCGCAGCGAAGCAGACCGCCAAGGCCTGCGCGAAGGGGTGGCCAGTGGCGTGATCGACGCCATCTGTAGCCACCACGAGCCGCTGTCGGCCACGGCCAAGATGATGCCGTTTGCCGAAACTGCGCCGGGTATTTCGGCCTTTGACAGCTTTATGGCGCTGGGTCTGGGGCTGGTACGCGATGGGCTGCTCACGCCACTGCAACTGGCCGAGCGCATCACCTATGCGCCTGCCCGCATCGCCGGGATCGAGCCACTGTGGCAGTCGGTGGGCGGCTGGGTGCTGGTCGATCCAGAGCTGCGCTGGACACTCACGCCACTGCAGA
>JASLJP010000215.1 GCA_030152425.1 Aquirhabdus sp. | reverse complement strand
AGTCCTCCCTGCAGCGACGTAGCCCCCGCTTTGTAGGTTTTTTGAAAATCCTGTGCTGAATCAGGGTGAGAAGTACGTTAGATCAATGAGTCGTCCATTTTATTTTGTTAGTATGCGCTGGCGGGTAATTTTGGTATTTCTCTCATTGAGTCATCTATGGATAGCAATTCCAATAAGAAAGGGATATTCCGGTTTGTCTTTGGCCGCAACTGGCAGCGTAGCGTCGTTGTGTTGTTGGTCTTTATCTTATTTTTGATCTGGTTCTTTTTGCCGCGCGCGCTCTCGCATGACGTGCGGGCGCAGTTGGCGCTGATCCGCCAGCTCAACCATACACCGAGCAATGCTTTTACCTATCTGATCGGGATGTCGGCACCGGCGGGTGTCGATCCGATGGACTATGGCCGCGAGCTGCTGCCGCAGTACATGGCCAGCAGTGGCTATGGGGCAAACTCGACCCACGCCGCACCCGTGAGTAGTAATCTGATCTCGGTCGCCCCGCTCGACTGTAGTTTGTTTAAAGACTCCGAGTGTCTCGAACTGCTATTCACTGCCGCCGATGCGCGGGCGCAGACCTTGGCCAAGTATCCAGATCGGGTGCAGCGCTATCAGGCGTTTAAATCCTATGACGACTACCATGTCCCGTATCCGATGAATGTAGGCAGCTATGTGCCCGCATTTACCATGATTATCGGCGGGCAAAAAGTCTATTTCATGCAGCAGGTCGAGGCGCTGGCCAAAGGCGAGATCACGCTGGAGCAACTGCAGCAAAACATCCTTGCCGATCTGGGCTACTGGCGCACGGAGCTGGCGACGGCAGACAGCCTGATGTACACCATGACCGTGGTGCGCCTGATCAACAACGACCTGAACATGCTGGCCAAGCTCTATCAGCGCTACGGCCTGCATGCCCCGGAACTCGCTCCGCTGACCGCTCAGGAGCGCTCAATGCGTCTGGCCAATGCGGCAGAGACCAGCATCAACTATGCAATGCTGACCGATCTGCGTCTGCAGCATCAGCGCTGCAGTGCGAAAGACTGGATGGCATGCTTTGATCGTCTGGTGGATGGCGTGATCATTGACCACAACGCGACGTTGAATCAGATGAGCGAAGCGCGCACCCAGCAGTTGGCGCTGGCAGATCTGCCGCTGGATCTGGCCTACCGTCACCGCGAGGACGAAATCGAGCAGATCAGTCTGGGACAATGGATCAGGAACTCAGCCGGTGCCGAGCTGGCACAGATGGCGCAAAAAAACCTGAGCCAGTACGTGTTTCGCGTCAACGACATCAATCTGAAAATCGCCCTGCTCAATGCCACCCTCGGCCAGCCCCCCGGCAATAGCGATCCGGTCTGGCTGATGTCGATCAAAAACCCCTATGGCCTCAGCGCGGGGCATGCCTACATCGATAATAACGGGGTCGGCTACGGCTGGCTGTGCCTCAAGACCACCATCAAAGAAGAAAACCTACCGCTGAATGGCTGCATCCCCTGGCTACGCACCGCACCGGTGGCCGAGATCGTCGCGGCGAGCTAACGCGCAACACGGCCAAACGGCAGACAAAACAAAGCCCGAACTCATCGGGCTTTGTTTTGTCTTGAGGAATGTTTACAGGGCGGATCAGAGCGGCAGGCGATGCAGGGCTTCGACGCGGTCGTCGATGCTCGGGTGCGAGTGGAACAGCGCAGCGATGCTAAAGCCTTGTTCTTTACCTGAACTGATGGCAAAGGCTTTCATCTCGGCAGGCATCTGATCCGGCAGCTCTTGCTCTTGTTTCAGGCGCAGCAGGGCATTGATCATGGCGGATTTACCGGCCAGACGTGCACCGGCTTCGTCGGCGCGGTATTCACGATGACGTGAGAACCACATGGTGATCGCAGAGGCCGCGATACCGAGCACGATATCCATCACGATACTGGTGACGAAGTAGGCGATGCCAGGACCGTCGCTTTCGTTTTTAAACACCACGCGGTCCACGAAGTTACCGATGATGCGGGCAAAGAACATCACAAAGGCGTTGACCACACCCTGTACCAAGGCCATGGTCACCATGTCGCCATTGGCCACGTGACCGATCTCATGGGCGAGCACAGCGCGCAGCTCGTCTTGGTTCATGCGTTCCAGCAGACCGCTCGACACCGCGACCAATGCGGCGTTTTTGTTCCAGCCGGTGGCAAACGCGTTGGATTGATAGCTGGGAAAAATACCAACTTCAGGCATTTTGATGCCTGCTTGGCTGGCTAGATCGTTCACCGTTTGCAACAGCCATGCTTCGGCTTGGTTGCTCGGTTGCTGAATCACTTGCGTGCCGGTACTCCATTTGGCCATAGGCTTGGAGATTAACAGCGAGATTAACGAACCAACCATACCGTAGACAAAACACAATGCCAGCAGATTGCCGAGGTTCAACCCACCGGCAGTATGTGTGGCGCCTACACCTAGGATGGAGAGTACGATACCCGCTACAACCATCACCGCGAGGTTAGTCAATAAAAACAGACCAATCCGCAACATGGAAAATTCCTCTTAATTAGTTTCGGGTCAGAATTGACTCGATATCAAGATAATAGCGACAGGTTTGGCGTTTTCAAGGAGAGATGCGTAAATTGTGGAGATTATGAATTTATTGTAACCAGACTGTAACTAATGCTACAGCATCCGGTGTACGACACTTGCACTCAGAGGGCAGAGGTCTACAATGATTTTAAGCAGCCTGTGTAGGTGCTATTTCTATCAGATGTTTAGGGAGACACGATCATGCAAAGTATGGCGTTGTATAACCTTGATAACCTGTTTGCGCAGCTCGGCCTGCCCAACACGGAAGCCGCCATCGACGAGTTCGTCGAGAGCCACCGTCTCGCCGACAATATGCCGCTGTTTGAAGCCCCATTCTGGACCGAAGGCCAGCGCCAGTTCATCCGTCAGTCCCTGCGCCTCGACAGCGAGTGGGCAGAGGTGGTGGATGAGTTGAGTATGATGCTGCATTCTTGAATGCTGGTGTGTGTCGGGTGGTGATGTAAAGACAGGGCGGGGAAGCCGCCTTGGTCGGTTTGTTTGGTCTAAAAAACACAAGCGATGTGTCGTGTGCAGGGTGATGGGCTGATCCCCATCCTACCATCGCTATCATCAATCAAATTTAATCCATAAAAAAAGCCCACCATTGGTGAGCTTCTCTTAACGTGTGCGCTCTGATTAGCGACGCGGTGCTTTTGGGTCGTGGAATACGACGGACTCTTCAGCGAACTCGGGTTTGACCTGAACGATGAAGTCCTGACGGGTCAGACCCATGAACAGCGCGTAGGAGGTGGCGATGTAGATGGAGGAGTAGGTGCCGACGAACAGACCGATCATCAAAGCAACCGAGAACCAGTACAGGCCATCACCGCCTAGGAACAGCATGGAGGCGGCGACGATCACCACGGTGGCGACGGTCATGATGGTACGGCGGAAGGTTTCAGTCAGCGAGATGTCGGTGATGAGGATCGGGTCAGCGCCACGGATCTTGCGGAAGTTCTCGCGAATCCGGTCGAACACCACGATGGTGTCGTTGAGCGCATAGCCGATCAGTGCCAGTACCGCAGCCAGTACGGTCAGGTCGAATGGCCAGCCAAACACCGAAAACACACCGATGGTGAGGATGGTGACGTGCAGCAGGGAAATCACCGCACCGACCGCAAATTTAAACTGAAAGCGGACGGCGACGTAGACCATCATCAGTGCCAGCGCAAGGCCGATGGCACCGAGCGAGCGGACATACAGGTCGTTACCGACTTGTGAGCCGACCACATCGACTTTCTGTACAGTTGCGGTATTGCCCGGTAGCTGTACGGCTTGGGTGATGAAGGCGGCTGCATCGGTGGTTTTTGACTGGGCGGACATCCGCACCAGCAGGTCGCGCTGCGTACCTAAGTACTGCACGACCGGCTCGTGGAAGCCTGCTTTCATCAGGGCATGCTGCACGTCGGTTTGTTGCACGGGCTGGCTGTAGTTGACTTCGGCGGCGATACCGCCGGTGAAGTCGAGACCGAGATTTAGGCCTTTGGTGCAGATCGACACGACGGCGACGAGCATGAGGATCATCGAAAAGATCGCCAGCGGCAGGCGGAAGCGCATAAAGCGGATGACGTATTCGTCATGCACATAGGGCGGCAGGCTGCTGTCGTTGACTTCGGTGCTCAGCGCGTCTGAGGTTGGTTTGTTAGCCATGATGAGTTCCTTTAGATGCTGAGTTTTTCAACATGGCGATTGCCATAGACGATCTGAACCAAACCGCGTGTGACGGTGATGGCGGTAAACAGCGAGCAGATAATCCCGATAGACAGGGTGACCGCAAAGCCTTTGATCGGGCCGGTACCGACCGCGAACAAGATGAACGCAACGATCAAAGTGGTGACGTGGGCGTCGATAATGGTGCTAAACGCACGGTCATAACCGAGCACGATCGCCGAAATCGGCTTGGCACCATGCCGGATCTCCTCGCGTATCCGCTCACAGATCAAGACGTTGGCGTCAACCGCGATCCCGATGGTCAACACGATACCCGCGATCCCCGGCAAGCTCAGTGCCGCGCCGATGGCAGACATGATGGCGAGGATCAAGGCCAAGTTCATAAACAGCGCAAAGTTGGCGATCAGACCAAACAGGCGGTAGAACACCAGCATAAACAGGGCAACCAGTCCAAAGCCGACTTGGGTGGAGAGGATGCCTTTGTCGATGTTGGCTTGACCCAGTGATGGACCAACGGTGCGTTCTTCGACGAAGTACATCGGCGCAGCCAGTGCACCGGCGCGCAGCAGCAAGGCCAGCTCGGCGGACTCTTGGGGGCTGCCGATACCGGTGATCTGGAACTGTGACCCCAGCACCGACTGTACGGTGGCGCGGTTGATCACGACTTTTTCGGTATACGGGGTGCGCACTTCGACCGATTTGCCGGTGGCAGGATCGGTGGTGTAGGAGATTTTTTGTTTATTTTCAATAAACAGTACGGCCATTTGCTTGCCCACCGCAGTGCGGGTGGCGTCGTTCATCAGCTTGCCGCCAGCGCTGTCTAGGGTGATGTTCACCGAAGCGGCGTTGTTTTGGTCAAAGCCGGCTTGGGCGTTTTGTACGCGTTCACCGGTCAGGATGCGTTGACGTTTGAGCAGGATCGGTGGGCCGTCCAGTTTTTCAAACGGGAAGATCTCGGTGTTGGCTGGGGCAGGGCCACCGGTATAGGTTCCGGCTTGGTCGGCGACCATGCGGAATTCGAGGTTGGCAGTACGACCCAAGACACGTTTGGCTTCGGCGGTATCTTGTACACCCGGCAGGTCGACCACGATGCGGTTGCTGCCTTGGGTTTGTACCAGGGCTTCGGCCACACCGAGTTCGTTGATCCGGTTACGCAGAGTGGTCAAGTTCTGACCGACGGCGTATTGGTTGATCTCTTGTACTTTGGCATCGGTGTAGGTCAGCACGTTGGCATAGCCATCGCCGATGGCCAGTTGCTTGAGGGCAAAGTCCGGAAATTTGCGGCGCAGCACAGGGGTTGCGGCATCGCGTTCGGCGGTGGTGTCAAACACGACGTTCAGCGCGGCAGGGCTTTGCTGGACGGTACGGAAATTGAGGTTTTCAGCGCGCAGCTCACGGCGGATGTCGGTAGCTGCGGTTTCCAGACGTTGCTCGATCGCTTTGGACATGTCCACTTCGAGCAGGAAGTGCACGCCACCGCGCAAGTCCAGACCGAGTTTCATCGGTGCACCACCGATGTCGGACAGCCATTTAGGCGTGGTTTGTGCGAGGTTCAGCGCGACGACGAAGTTGTCACCCAAGGCACGACGCACGGCGTCCTGTGCTTTGAGCTGTTCATCGCTGGAGCCAACGCGCAGCAGGGCGGTTTTGCCGTCAAAGCTGTCGCCATGGGAGGCCACACCCGCGGCTTTGAGCGCGCTTTGGGCTTGGGCGAGGACGGTCGCATCGATTTGGGAGCCTGCCTTGGCGCCCGTGATTTGGATTGCTGGCTCATCAGGGTAGAGGTTTGGTAGGGCGTACAGCGTACTAATGACCAAAACCAGTAGGATTACCACATATTTCCATGCCGGATAACGCATCTGTGCTCTTCTTCAAGGTTGAGTTTTTAACGCGGGCATCTCGCCGGTCGCGTTAAAAACGGTTTTTCTAGAGTAAAACGAGTAAACGATTACAGTTTGGCCAGTGTGCCTTCAGGCAGGATGGCGACGACAGAGGCTTTTTGCACTTTGAGGTCTACACCGGAGCTGATGGTGATCACGGTGAATTCGCCGTCGATTTTTTTGATTCGACCGAGCAGACCACCGGCAAATACTACTTCGCTCCCCACGTCGACGCTGTCGATCAGCGCGCGTTGTTCTTTGGTGCGTTTGGCTTGTGGACGCCAGATCATGAAGTAAAAAATCACGATAAAGCCAGCGAAGAAAATCAGGCTCACCAAAGGTGATCCTTGACCTGCAGGTGCGGCGTCGGCAGCGTGGGCGGTAGAGATAAACAAACTCATGATGCAAATTCCTAAAAAGACAAGATTTTTGTCTACGGTGTATGGATCGGGTTAGGGGGTGAAACCGGTACCTGAGGACTACACAAAACGCAGCGTAAATGATTTTTTAAAACAGGGTTGCAATGTACCTTTTTATTGGTGACGAATCAAACGGCGCGTGCGCGGCTATGTATCATTCCGTAACCGTTATGCGGGGCGAAATCGGTGCTTTCAAGGGGGTGATTTTTTAGCAGGTCAGGGCGTGTGCAGTGGCAGCTTGGCCGGTCAGGCAGCCGGTCATGGCCAGCGGGGAGCAGGATCGTGCATCGAGTGCAGGCTGCGGTGAAAAAATATATATCTAAAGATATTTCTCTGTAGTGGGGTGCTGTGGTGAATTTCCGGCAATAATAATTTAAAAACAATGGCTTTGCTGTAGGCTGGGCGGCTCGATGCGACAGCGGAGTGTATGGGGCGCAGGCTTGACAATGTATCTTAAGATATATATCTTAAAACATATCTTAAGATAATATTTGGACGGCGAGCGGTTTTGTTGCAGTCCCGTAATGGCTAGTCATCTTTATGCTGTGATTAGCCCATTCCCTGATAAGTCACCAGCGAGGGTTTCATCATGTTTCATCATCAACGTCACGCATTCCATCATGCGCTTCACCATGCCCTACATCATGCACGCCACCAGCGTGCGCAGCCTCATGACCCGCAGCATGGCGCGCATTCAGATCAGCACGGCCATGGCGCGCACGCGCACGGCGCACAGGGCGATGCGGCATGGGACAGCCTGTGGCATGGCATCGGCCGCGGTGGTCGCGGTGCGCCAATCGGACGTGGTCGGGGAGGCATTCCGGGCGGGAGCTTTGGTGGGTTTGGCGGCGGTGACGAGGGCGACGATGGCTTTGCCCGTGGCCGTAAGTTTAGCGCTGACGACCTGCAACTACTGCTGCTCGACCTGATCAACAGCGAGCCGAGCTATGGCTATGAGCTGATCAAGGCGCTGCAGACGCGCTCTAACGGGTTTTATAGCCCTAGCCCGGGCATGATCTATCCGGCGCTGACCTATCTGGAGGAGTTGGGCTATGCCGTCGTCCAGTTGGAGGCCAACCGCAAGTGCTATACGCTGGCCGATGCGGGCCGCGAGTACCTGACGGCGAACCGCGAGCGCGTCGATCATCTGAATGCCAAGCTGACCCACATCGCCCAGCGCGTGGAGATGATGCGTCGTGCCATGGCGGGCGAAGAGCCACTCGATCCCAATGCGGGCGGGCTGCTGCCCGAGTTCCACGCGGCGCGCCACGATCTGCGCACGGCACTGCATCGCATCATGTCTGCCGATGAGCAGCGCCGTGTCACCGCGATCATCGCCCGTGCGACGGCGGAGATCATGGCGGGGCAGGCCGATACTCAGGACAAATAGTCCTAAAAATTTAAGGAATATCAGAAATGTATATGTTAACTGCAAGTCGGGAGCGGCGTTTGCTCTGGCTCTTGGCGCTGACTCAGTTCACCATCATCATGGATTTTATGGTGATGATGCCGCTGGGGCCGCAGATCATGCAGGCCTTCGCCATCACGCCGGCGGCGTTTGCCACGGCGGTGTCGGTGTATTCGTGGTGCTCGGGGATTTCGGGGCTGCTGGCTGCGACCTATATTGACCGTTTTGACCGCAGGCGTCTGCTGCTGGTGTCGTATGCGCTCTTTGCGCTGTCCAATCTGCTGTGCGCGCTGGCGGATAGCTATGAGTTGCTGCTGGCGGCGCGTGCCTTTGCCGGGATTACCGGCGGTGTATTGGCCTCGGTGATCCTCGCCATTGT
>JASLJP010000207.1 GCA_030152425.1 Aquirhabdus sp. | reverse complement strand
AGCACTGGGGCTCAAACCACAGCAGCAAGTATGGATCACAGCAAAAAATCTGCATGTATTTGAAAACACGTCTGTTTAATCACTACTAAAGCGGCCGCTGGCCGCTTTTTATTCCCCAAGCCGTCATGACCGCGCGCCCACTTAGGGCGCGTTTTTTTGAAGTCTTGCTTGCACTAAGCTTATGAAAAAATATGCTAAGACAACAGCAATAAATTGTGGTTTACTTATAAACAATGAAGCGACAAACAACCGCCTTAACGCAGCATTTTGCATAAGCCGCGATCGCAACACCCCTTATTTTTTTGCTGACTCGCCAGACGACCTCAGCAATGTTTAGCATTTAGCGCGGAGAGCACCTGCACCATGAACTTTCAACAACTACGCATCATCCGCGAAACCATCCGGCAGAAATACAACCTGACCGAAGCCGCGGCAGCTCTGTACACCTCACAGTCCGGTGTCAGTAAGCACATCAAGGATCTGGAAGACGAGCTGGGTGTGCAGCTCTTTATCCGCAAGGGTAAGCGTCTGCTCGGCCTGACTGAGCCCGGCCAAGCACTGTCCGGCATCGTCGACCGCATGCTGATCGACGCCGACAACATCAAACGCCTGTCGGCGGATTTCACCTCGACCAACGAAGGCGAGCTGATCATTGCCACCACCCATACCCAAGCCCGCTATGTGCTACCACCGATCGTGGCCCGCTTTAAACAGGCTTTCCCCAAAGTACATCTGGTGCTGCAACAAGCCAGCCCGGTCGAAATCGGTGAGTTGGTCGCCCATGGCGAAGCGGATATCGGCATCGCCACCGAGTCACTGACCAGCTA
Organism: Aquirhabdus sp.; assembly: GCA_030152425.1. GTDB lineage: Bacteria > Pseudomonadota > Gammaproteobacteria > Pseudomonadales > Moraxellaceae > Aquirhabdus. Next base: position 5,618 of record JASLJP010000207.1, on the reverse strand, counting down.
TCCGCAATTGGTCTCGTTCCCCTACTACCGCTGGCAGCACAGCCTGATCGTGCCGACTGGCCACCCCTTGTCGCAGCAGCAGACCATTACCCTGCCCGATCTGGCCAAGTGGCCACTGATCACCTACCACGGCGGCTTTACTGGTCGTTCGAAGATCGACGATACCTTTAAGCAGGCGCAACTGAATGCCGACATCGTCATGTCCGCACTGGACGCAGACGTCATCAAGACCTACGTCGAACTGGGTATGGGTGTGGGTATCGTCGCCTCGATCGCGTTTGACGCCGAGCGGGATCGTCGTTTGCAGCAGATCGAGACCAACCTGTTTGGCGAAAATGTCACGCTGATCGCGGTACGTCGCAACCACGTGTTACGTGGCTTTGCCTACAAGTTTATTGAACTGTGCAACAGTGATTTGGACTTGAAAGTGGTGCGTGACGCAGCCTTGTCTGATCTGGCCTAAGCGATGCCCCGCGTGCGGGTTTGAACACTGAAGTTCAAATCCGCAACACAGTGTCAAGACTTCTTTTGTCCACGCCGAGCGCGGGTATCACCGAAATAGGGGAAAATATTGAACATCCCCCAACAATTGTCCGACAATATTTGCGGGATATTAGCGCAGATCTGGACGTCCAGCAGCGAGGGTGCGCAGTGTGGTGGGCATGGATGACAGGGTGATGAAATACTGGACAGCGGGGTCAACTTTAGGCAATATAAACGCGAAACCCAAATAGCGCCCAAATAAAAACCCGCGCTAATCTCATCCTGATAGCGCGGGTTCCACAATTTAACATCCTGTCAATGCATCCATACCGTTCGAAGTTCATCATGAACTGCTTACGTTTACATCCTTCGGCGGTCCTTCCATTTGGCATTCCATGCCGACTTCCCTGTGCCGTGATGAGAAGTATAGGCAGTTCGATGTTGTCTGACAATACATCTAAAACCTCAAGCAATGTAAGCCAAAACCTACAATAATTTAACCTGCATGAAATCAATCAATTTGCGTAATTTTTTGTGCGGATTTCTGCTGAAAAATTTGTTTTTCGATCTGCAAACGTAATCCACTGACCCGATTTCCCTGCCGTTTGATCGCATCCAGCAACACCACCTCGGTCGACCACACCTGAATGGTCAGTTTGGCGCGGGTAATGGCGGTATAGACCAGCTCACGCGTCAGCAGTTCGGTATTGCTCGGATCGAGCACCATCGCGACCACCTCAAACTCAGAGCCTTGGGATTTATGGATGGTGAGCGCAAAGGCGGTCTCGATTTGCTCGGGGGGTAGTCGGGTCGCCGCGATGGGCGCAGTACGGTCGGGGAAATAGACCCACGGTTTGCCGGCACGGTCGCGCAGGCAGATGCCGATATCGCCGTTGGACAGGCGTAGCTCGTAGTCATTGCGCGTCATCATCACCGGCTTGCCGCTAAACCAGCCGTCGGCAGGCATCTGCGCCGCCGCGCCGTGCAGCGTCTGGTGCAACTGCTCACCCATGGCACGGTTGATGGCATGCGCCCCCAGTTCGCCATAGCGCTGCGCGCACAGCACTCGGAAACGATCGAACGCGCGAAACAGCTGTTGGACAGTATCCAGCGCCAAAGGATGCGTTGCGTCTTGCAGCGCCTGCAGTGCTACGACATAGGGGGCAAAGCTGAGCCACAACTGCTCATAAACCGATCTGGTCGTCGTGTGTGCCAGATCGACGTACTGGACGCCGCGCCCCGCATCGGCCAACGCCGCCAGCACTGCATCCTCGCGCTGCGCCAATACTCCTGCTGCCAGCAAGCCGATGCCAGCATCGGCGCGAAAACGACGACTTTCCAGCAGGTGCACACGATACGGCGCCAATGCCACACTCTGCCCCAGATCGGAGAGTACCGCGCCAGCATCGACTGCGGCGAGCTGGTCGGCATCGCCCAAGATGATCACCCGCGTACCGATGGCAATCGCATCAAACAACAGACTGGCCAGCGCCAGATCGAGCATCGAACCTTCGTCGATGACGATCAGGTCAAACGGCAGCGGGGCATGGCGGTGATAGCGCGGCTGACCACGCCCACCCAGCCCCAGCAGACGGTGTATGGTCTGCGCGGTCTGGATCTGGCGACTGTCGATGTCCGCCCGCTGAAACTCGCCCGCCAGCACACTCTGCATGCGCTGTGCGGCTTTGCCAGTTGGGGCGGCCAGTGCCACGCGCAGCTCGGGCTGCTCGGCCAGTAGGGCTTTGACGATGCGCACGAGAGTAAAGGTCTTGCCTGTTCCGGGGCCGCCGGTAATCAGGGTAAACGGATGCGCTGCCGCTTGGCTCACGGCCAGCCGCTGCAGTGCGTTGAGTTTGGGGGGGCTGGGCACGATGTCCGCTGCATCCGGCGCGGCATCATCAGCCAGATCGACCGTGACCACGGCTGGTGGCTGCGGCGGGCTGAGCAGTGCTGCCATCCGCTCGGCCAACTGCCACTCCTGCTGCCAGTGTCGATACAGATAGATATAACGTCCATCTTCCGTCGGCTCAACCACCAGCGGTGCGGGCGTGGTCTGCGCCACTGCGCCTGCCACCACCAGTGGATGATCCAGCCACTGCGCCGCTGCGCTGGGCGCGGCACACTGCAGCAGGCAGGTGTCGCCCTGCGCCAATGCGCGCCCCAACTGCAGAATCGTACTGTGTAGGATGTCGTGGGTAGCAGTCTCTGTCTCCGGGTACAGGCCGAGTAGATGCGTCGCCAGGACTGCTGACCATGCTGGCGTCTCGATCTCGGGCAAGGCTGGTGTACTATGCACCATGGGCATCTCCCTGACGGAGCGGCTGGGCTGCCCGTCCTAAAATCGCATCCAGATCAAGCACCAGCTGTGGGTCGGGCTGCCAGTGGACGATGCCGGTCTGGTCAGACGCCTGCGACATGCCGCGCAGATAGAGATAGCACGCCCCACCCAGATGTTTGGCGATGTCATAGTCCGATTTGCGCACCTGCAGATAGCGGTGCAATGCCACCAGATACAATGCGGCCTGTAGCCAATAGCCGGAGTGCGTCATGCTGTCCTGCATCGCCGCCACGCTATAGTGCTGCAAGCCATCGCCCAGATAGTTGCTCTTGTAGTCGGCGACATAGAATTTGCCATTGTGCTCATAGACCAAATCGATAAATCCTTTGAGATAACGGATTGCTTGCGTCTGGTGCAGCGCGGGGATGGCGATGCCGCTCTGCTGCAAACGACTGACCAGCGCCGCACCGTCGATGCGCTCCTGCTGCAGTGACAGATGAAACTCCAGCTCCCGGACCCGCGCATGAAACTTCAACCCGGCCAGACTACCTCCCTCGGGCAGTGGTGCGGCCATGATGTCCTGAAACCACGGCAGCATACGCTCGGGTTCGATGTCATGAATGCCGTGACTGGCCATTTGTTTGGCAAAGGTCTTGGTCCACTTTTCCGGCTTGCTGGCATCAAAGCGTGGATCAAGGTATTCAAGGATCATATGCAGGCAGTTTCCGCCATTCGCCCCGCGCTGAAACGCAAAGCGGACATCACGCGGCGCCAGCGCCTGCACGGCGACCGGCTCGGGGGGTGGCTCGGCAAACAGATCGGCTTGGATCGGGGCATGGCGGGCAGGTGCTACGATCGGCAGATCGGCGGGCAGCAGGACTGCAGCGTCGATTTCTGCCTCCGCAGGGTCTGCCCCGTACTCGGGTTGGTCGATTGCCGCTGCCAGCTTGGCCGGCTCGACATCGCGGATCAGCGCGCTAAAGCTGGTCATGCCCCACGGCGCAAAATAGCGCTGCGCAGTGGCACGCGCGGCCAATTGTCCTTCTGTCCGCCTCGGCGGGAGATAGTGCCAATTCGGCGCGGAGGTCAGCGGCTCTTCCAGCACGACATTCGGCGCGTGAGTCTGGGCAAAGGCAAGTGGACCTTCGGGCAGCCAGTGGTCGAAGGACGCTTTAATCAATTTTTTGTCGACGGTTTTTTGCACTCGAAAGTAAAGGTACTGGCGATACTTGGCGCGGGTCAGCGCCACATAGACCAGCCGCTGGGTTTCACCCTTCTCGCGCTCCAGATGCTGGCTCCGGATATCGTCGTCCTCGACAAAACCCAAGGTACGCCGCTGGTTGTGCAGGTAATAAAACACCTCGGCGTCCTTGGCATCTTTCTCCGGTTTATCGGGATTAAAACCGACGACAAAGACGATCGGAAACTCCAGCCCCTTCGAGCCATGGATGGTCATGAGCTGTACGCCGCTATGACTGGGCAGCGGCCGCTCGACTTCGTCACCGCGACCGCTCGGCTCGGCCACTTGGCGCAGCAGCCACGCCAGCAGATGGTTCGCCCCGACCCGACGTTCGCTATGGCGATGCAGCAGCTCGATCAGGTGGCGGAGATTGACCAGATGCCGCTCGGCGCTCACCCCGCCCGCTCCGATGCCATCGCCCAAGCCTGCCAAACGTTGCCAAATCTGAAAACGTGCGGCGATGCGCTGCCATGCCGCCAGAAAGCCCGCCCGCGCCCACACTTGCGAATCCGTCGCAAACTCGGCCTGAATCTCGGCCATCTCCATGGCCTGATGCTCCAGCATGTCCAGCTCGGCCAGCGTCTTGCCGATCAGCATGCCGGACAGTGCCCGACGGAAATAATCCTCACGATAGGGTGACAGCATCAACTGCATCAGCGCGGCGAGGTCATAGCACAAGGCGCTGCTAAAGACGCTGATCCGTGACTGCCGCCAGACCGGTATATGGGCGTGCTGCAGATGATGTTCGATGGTATTGAGCTGAAAATTGGTCACGGCCAGCACGGCGAGGTCATGCGGCTCGACCGCGCGACCCTCGATCTGCAGCTTGCCCTCGGCACTCTGGCGCAGCAGATCCGTGATGCGCCATGCGCTTTGGCTCAGTTCATCGGTGCCCTCCACGAGCTGCATCAAGCGCAGCGGTGCCGGGTTGGCGCGGTCATGATCAAGTAAGGGGGCATGCGCGCGCTGACTGGCGGACACCGAAGGATAGTCGACATCGTCACCCAAGGTATCTCGCTGGCTAAAGAAGGCATTGACCGCATCGACCAAGGGCGCGACCGAGCGCTGGTTCTGCGCCAACGCATGGATCTCGCCCGCCTGTCCGACATCGGATTTGGCGGCCAGATAGGTGTGGATATCGCCTCCCCGAAAGCCATAAATGGCCTGTTTGGGATCGCCGACCAAGATCAGACACGGTGCGCCGGGGTCACGGATATCGACCGGCTGCGTGGTCAGCGCCTGCCGATAGACCAGCGCCACCACGCGGTCTTGGTCACTGTTGGTATCTTGGAACTCATCGACCAAGGCAATGGGATAGCGATGGCGGATCTGCTGCGCCAGCATCTGCCCCTCGGGCGCGGCCAGTGCGGTCGCCAGCAGATGCATCTGCTCGGCAAAGGTCGTCTCGCGTGCCGCGCGCAGCAAGGCAGGCAACTCGGCACGCACATGCTGAACGATCTGCAGATGCAGATGACGTCTGGCGTGGGTCAGGCAGTCCTGAACGCCGCTTTGCAGCCGCGTAAACTCATGCACCAGTCGGGAGGGGGCTGATTCAAGAAAGTCCTGCACCGCAGCCGAATCGTAGTCCGATTTGATAAAATTGGTGGAAAACTTATT
>JASLJP010000172.1 GCA_030152425.1 Aquirhabdus sp. | reverse complement strand
CATGCGGCCGCTGCGGCAGGCGACAAGTCGAGGATGGTTTCGGCAGGCTCTTTGGTAATGACCAAGGTATGGCCTTCAGCCTGCGGCATGATGTCCATAAACGCCAAGGTATGCTCGTCTTCATAGACCTTGTTGCACGGGATTTCGCCGCGCAGAATCTTGGCAAAGATGTTGTCGTTATCGTAGGCCATGGCTGTATTCCTTCAAGTCCGTCTAAAAATGCGTGCTGCCGATGTTAGCAGAAAATCGCGCCAGATTTTATGACGATAGTTAGTGACTGTATTTGAGGCCAAACGAGGTCAGCGCGGCATGGGAGTCACCACGCTGGGCGGCAATTTTCTTATAGTCGTAGCTAAACAGTCCTGACAGGCGGGCATTGATCGCCATCGACAGCTCGGCATGGATGCGTGCCGTATTGCTGGTCGAGCCATAGTCGTCCGCCAGATCCAGACTGGTGTTGACCGTGGCCGTGAGCTTGCGTTCATAGTGGGCGGCGACTGTGGCGATGGCCTCCGTGGTGCTGGCATGTGGCGGGATGCGGTCGATATCATGTCGTGCGCCGAGACCGACTTCGCCAGTCAGGTGCTGTATGTCATCGCGATACAGCACACTGCCCAGTCCGAGCGTAAACGCCGTCTGCGAATCAAACGCGCTACCATGGTCTTTTTCCCATTGCAGCTTGGCAAACTCATAGTAGCCGGTGTCTTCGCTGTGCATCATCTTGCCTGCCAGCATATAGCGCTCGACGTTGTCCGTGGAGTGATTGCTGTTGCTGCCCACCGCTTCGGCCTTGACCTCCTGCCCCCACGTGCCGATCATGCGTTTATAGTCGAGATGAGCGGCCACGCTCTGCTGCTGGGTGGCGTCCGTGCCTTCGCTGCTGCTATTGAGCAGATAGCTGAGGTCGGCGTCGAGGTCATAGTCTTTTTTGACGCTGATCGCGCTTTCCAGTGCCGATGCACTGGCGCAAAGCGACAGAGTGAGCAACAAGAGGGGCAGTTGTAGATGAGACATCCAGATTTCCAAAGGGGCTATGCTGGGCAGGGATACTAAAAGGTCTACGTCGTGAAATCCACGACCACGGGGTGATTTATTTCACCAGATCTGGCGGCTAGACCGCTCAGGCACAGCCCCCTCGACCAAACAGCCACTAACTCCTGCCCCACGCTGGGCAAAAACGCGTTAAAATCGCTTTCTATTTTTTATGTGTGCGGATGCGATTGATCATGCGTCGTTTGTCGAGTGTGGATGTGGGGTTTGACCAGCAGTTGAAAGACCTGCTGGCGTTTGAGTCAGTGACCGATGCGGCATTGATCCATACCGTGGATCAAATCATCAGCGACGTCCGCACGCATGGCAACGCGCATGTGCTAAAGCTCACCCAGCAGTTCGACCAGCATCCGGCGCAGACCTTTGCCGAGCTGGATCTGACCCAAGCAGCGCTCAAAGCCGCCTTTGATGGCATCGACCCTGCCGTACGTACCGCACTGGAGCTGGCGGCGGCACGTATCCGCAGCTTTCACACCGCGCAAAAACAAGACGGCTGGCAGTACACCGATGAGCTGGGCAATGTGCTGGGTCAAAAGGTCACGCCGCTGGATCGGGTCGGCATCTATGTACCGGGCGGCAAGGCGTCGTATCCCTCGTCGGTACTCATGAATGCGATCCCTGCCCAAGTGGCCGGTGTGCAAGAGATCATCATGGTCGTGCCTGCACCCAAGGGCGAGCTGAATTCGCTGGTGTTGGCGGCGGCCTACCTTGCCGGTGTACATCGTGTGCTGACCATCGGCGGCGCGCAAGCGGTCGCAGCGCTGGCCTATGGCACCGAGACCATCCCGCAGGTCGACAAGATCACAGGCCCGGGCAACCGCTATGTCGCGGCGGCCAAGCGTGCGGTGTTTGGTCAGGTTGGCATCGACATGATCGCAGGTCCCTCCGAAATTCTAGTTTATGCCGAAGGGCAGAATAACCCGGACTGGCTGGCGATGGATCTACTGTCGCAGGCCGAGCATGACGAGATCGCCCAGTCGATCTTTGTCACCACGGATGCCGCACTGCTGGATCAAGTCGCGGCGTCGATAGAAAAACTGCTGCCGACTCTGCCGCGCGTCGAGATCGCCCGTGCCTCGATTACCGATCGTGGGGCGCTGATTTTGGTGCGCGACCGTGCCGAGGCACTGCAGGTGATTAACCGTGTCGCGCCGGAGCATTTAGAGCTGTGTATGGATGATCCGGATGCCATGCTGCCGTTGATTCGCCATGCTGGGGCGATCTTTATGGGTCGTCACACGCCTGAGGCCATCGGCGACTACTGCGCCGGGCCAAACCATGTGCTGCCCACCTCGGGTACGGCGCGTTTTTCCTCGCCGCTGGGGGTCTATGATTTCCAGAAACGCAGCAGCATTATTCATTGCTCGCCATCCGGCAGTGTGCCACTGGCACACGCCGCCGATGTATTGGCCATGCAGGAAGGTCTGGATGCGCATGCGCGTTCGGCACGCTATCGCACGGGAGGTGCATGATGAGTGCGACTAATCAAAGCCAAAACCAACGCTTATGGAGTCCACTGGTTCGTGATCTGGTGCCCTATGTGCCCGGCGAGCAGCCCAAGCTAAATAATCTGATCAAGCTGAATACCAACGAAAGCCCGTTTCCGCCATCGCCAAAGGTGCGCGAGGCGGTGATCGCGGCACTCGGCGTGGATGGTGACCTGCTGCGCCTCTATCCCGACCCGGATGCCAGCGTGCTGAAATCCACCATCGCCCACTACCACGGCTTGGACACCACTCAGGTGTTTCTGGGCAATGGCTCGGACGAGGTGCTGGCACATGTGTTTATGGCGTTTTTCAAACAGCCGTTGCCGATCCTCTATCCGGACATCACCTATAGTTTCTATCCGGTCTATAGTCAGCTGTATCAGGTCGAGGCCGTGCAGGTGCCGCTCAATGCGCAGTTCGAGATTGATGTCGCAGACTATGCTCGGCCGAATGGCGGCATTATATTGGCCAATCCCAATGCGCCGACCGGGGTGTTGTTATCGCTGGAAAAAATTCGTGAACTGCTGCGCCAGAGTCCAGACTCGGTGGTGGTCATTGACGAAGCCTATATCGACTTCGGCGGCGAGTCTGCCGTGAGTCTGGTGGCTGAGTTTGCCAATCTTGTCGTCTGTCAGACGGTGTCGAAATCACGCGCCTTGGCGGGGTTGCGCATCGGGGTGGTGTTTGCGCAGGCGCATCTGATCGAGGCCTTGGAGCGAGTGAAAAACAGCTTTAACTCCTACCCGCTGGATCGGCTGGCCATCGTCGGTGGTGTGGCCTCGTATGAAGATGATGATTATTTTAAAGCCTCGTGCAATACCGTGATCGGTCTGCGAGAGGAGTTGGTCGGTGAACTGATCAAACAGGGCTTTGATGTGCTGCCGTCACACGCTAATTTTATTTTTGCCCGTCATCCATTGCATCATGCGGTGGATCTGGCCAAGTCACTGCGTGAGGTCGGCATTATCGTGCGTCATTTTGCCAAGCCGCGTATCGAGCAGTTCCTGCGCATCACCATCGGCACTGAGGCGCAGAACCACGCCCTGATCGCCCGTCTGGACGCCGTGCTCTAAGCGGCTCACTCGCTCCACTTCATCCAGTCCAAGGTCTGTGCCGTGACCTTGGACGGGCGATATTCAGCGCCGCAATAGCCCTGATAGCCCGACTGATCGATGCGCCAAAAAATATTCTGATAGTCGATATTGCCCGTGCCCGGCTCATGACGGTTTGGGCAGTCGGCAAACTGGATATGACCAATTTGCTCGATATTCTCGGTCAGTCCGGTCGCCAGATCCTCTCCCATCATCGCCATGTGGTAGCAATCAAACTGCATCTTGAGCGGGATCTGGATATTGGGGCTATTCACGGCCTCCAAGATCTCCTCCATCTGCACGATGTTCTGAACCAGAAAGCGCGGCATATCCACGCCATTGATCGCTTCGATCACTACTCCGATATTCGACCCGGCCATCACGTCCATGGCAAAACGGGTATTGGCGGCCAGCACATGCAGGCAGGGCAGCAGATCGCTGTCGACCGGCTGGCGTCCAGCGAGGATGTTGACGCGCGGCACTTTGAGGCTGCGGGCATAGTGCGCGGCATCAAACACCGCTTGGCGAAATTGCTGCTCGCGCCCCGGTATCCCGGCCAGCCCATCGCCGCCCTGCATCAGGTCGCCGGCCGGGATGTTGATCAGGATCAGTTTAAGCTGATGCAGGTCGAGCTGTTCTTGGATCTGTGCAGTGGTCAGCTCGTAGGGAAACTGGATCTCGATGGCCTCAAAGCCGTGCTGGCGGGCGAGGGCAAAGCGCTCGATCAGCGGATACTCGGTAAACAGCATGGAGATATTGGCGGAAAAATGCGGCATAGACAGCTCTTATAAGTTATGGGGTGCTGCATGGACGACGTTGATCACGCTGGATAGGTCGGCACTGGCATAGCCCGCTGCAGCATGTTTTTGTAGCTGTGTCAGGGCTTGTGCTGCCACCTGCAGCGTTACGCCATGCTGGGCAGCAAGCTGCATGGCCAGACCGAGGTCTTTGGCCAGTGTTTGTACCTTCCACTGCACCGGTTCAAAGCTCCGCGTCGCCATGCGCGGTGCGAGGATCTGAAACGGTTTGGAGTCGGCAAAGCCGCCTGCCAGCGCAGGTGCCAGCAGGCGCGCATCCACACCGGCACGTTCGGCCAGCGTCACGGCTTCGGCGATCAGCGTGCTGGTAGCGGCGACGATGAGCTGGTTGCAGATCTTGGTGGCCTGCCCCGTACCCGAGTCACCCATCCGCGTCACCCGCTGCGACAGCGGGGCAAACACATCGGCCAGACCCGCGATCACCGTGGCATCGCCACCGGCAAAGATCACCAGACTGCCCTGCGCTGCGCCCATGACCCCGCCCGAGACGGGCGCGTCGATCCAGTGGGCGCCTTGGGCGTGTGCCCGTGCAGCAAGCTGCTGAGTGAGTGCCACCGAGCTACTGGAAAAGTCGATGATGATTTGCTGCGGCTGGAGGGAGGCCAGTAGCGTCTCGGCGACCGAGGCCACTGCGGCATCATCCGCCAGACACAGGGCGATCACGTCATAGCTGGACAGGTCGTGGAGATCGTGCAGTGCGCTTGCACCCAGCGCCACCAAGGGGGCGGTTGCCGCTGCGCTGCGATTCCAGACGGCGACCGGATAGCCCGCCGCCAGCCAGCGCTGGCTCATGCGGCTGCCCATCAAGCCCATGCCGAGGAATGCTAGGCGTGCCGTCATGCTTAGCGGTACTGGCGCGGCTGGTATTCCAGCTCGGGCTTCTTGTCTTTACGCATCGCGATCTGGCGGTTTTTACTCAGCAGCAGTTTCAGTTGCCAGATTTTTTCCAGACGCAGGGCGCCGCGTGGGTTGTGCTCCATCGCATCCAGCACGCGTTTGCTGGCCAGCAGCGAGTCCGGTGAGCGGGTGATGAGCTCTTCGGCGAGGGTGATCGCGGCCGCCATCGGGTCGGCGGCGAGGTGGGTGACCAGATGCAGTTTTTCTGCCTCCTTACCGGTCAGCACGCGTGCGGTCATGGTCAGCTCTTTGGCGACATCGAGCGGCACGATGCCTTTTAGGGTCTGGGTCAGACCCATGTCAGGCACCAGACCCCAGCGGCCTTCCATGATCGACAGCTTGCAGGTCGGCGTGGCGATGCGGATGTCCGCCGCCAGTGCCAGTTGCATGCCTGCACCGAGGCAGTGGCCATGCAGGGCGGCGATGACCGGCACTGGTAGGTCTTGCCAGACCAAAAACGCTTTTTGAAACAGGCTCTGTCCGGGCTTGAGCAGCTCCCATGCGGCAAACAGGGCGTTTTTACGGCTTTGCAGATCGGCGAGGTCGATCCCGGCGCTAAACGACTCACCGACACCGCTTAAGATCACCACGCGGATCGATTTGTCTTTTTTGATGGCGCGTGCCGTGCTGACCAGCTCGCGCAGCAGGTCAAAGCTCATGGCATTGCGCTTTTCCGGACGGTTGAGCTGTACCGTAGCGATCGGGCCTTTTTTTTGTAAAAACACCAAAGACATGAGCAAATTCCTAACGAACAAAATAAAGGGTTAACGGCGATACAAAACCGAGTTGAGATAGCGCGGCAGGCCGATCAGGCCGATGGCGAGGCAGATGACCAGCACGATCAGCGTGCCTTGGCTGCCGATCCAGTCGCCCACTGCCTGACTGAAAAACGGCCAGCCCAGACTGAGCGGTTGCCAGCACAGATTCAACAGGGTCGTGACAAACGCGGCCAGTGCTGCGCTGTTAAAGGCGCGCGATAGGATGATGGTATTGGTAATGCTCTCACGGCGTCGGTCGATATAAAGACGCAGTTTTTCGGCCAGTGGCCAGCCCGACAGTACGCCGACAAAGGTCAGCAGGATCAGCACCAAGACGCTGCTGTCATATCCGGTAAAGGCGGGAAAGCCACAGGCCATCCGGATCAGCGGTACGAGCATGATGAGTGCTTGCGTCCACAGCATCATAAAAAGACTGATCCGTTTCGTCAGCAGGACTGCCAGCATCAGCAGCGCTGCGGGGTAGAGTAAAACCGTAAACCAAATCAGCATAAGGCGTAAAATCCTTGTAGTGAGTCAAGTCCCGCAATCGCGGCCTCATCGAGTCTCAAGGGGTCAGGTTCGCAATGTCTACTTGGGCTGGAACACATCACCAATCTGTTCAAAAGGATAGGCTAAAATCGCGTCAATGGCATCTATCATCGCGTAAAAATTTGAAGTCAATTCTGCTTTTAAAGCGCTCTGCGTGTCGTAGTCAAAGAAATAATCCACTTTTTGCGCCGCCGTCAGTGCGCGCTCCATCATGCCGGTCGTTTTGCGTAGCGTCGGCGTGCCGGTATAGCGGCTACCGCCGTGCATGCGATGCACTTCGGACAGCAGTGCTTCGTAGTTATTGGCCTGCCAGCTTTTGATCAGCTCCTGCTTGTCGTTCGGCAGGGTTTCGACCAGCATGCGCAGTAGATCACGCGCCAGATCGACCTTGCCGGCCGCCAGATTCAGACTCATCTGCCAGTCGACCACTGGATGGCTTTCTTCTTCGGGTAGATCCTGCTCTTCAAACGCGTCCGTGCTGTCGGTGGCGTATTTACCGGTCCAGCGCTCCAGAATGCTCACCAGTTGGGCTTGCTGGATCGGTTTGCTGAAATAGTCATCCATGCCAGCCGCCAGCAGACGATCGCGCTCGTCGCTGAGCGCATGCGCCGTCAGGGCGATGATCGGCGTATGCGGGGGCTTCTCACCGCTTTGGGCATGCTCGGCTTCCAGCAGACGGATACGTTGCGTGACCTCCAGCCCCGACATCTTCGGCATCTGGATGTCCATAAAGATCAGGTCAAACGGTGCTTCCGGCGACTCTGGATCAAGGCGTGACTCGATATAGGCGATGGCTTCGATGCCGTTACTGGCGGTCGTGGTATGGATGCCGAGGTCGCCGAGCAGGGCGTCGAGTACCATCAGGTTTGGTGTATGGTCGTCCACCGCCAGCACGTGCAAGTTGCGTCCGGCAAAGCGCGGGGCTTGTTCCTGCTCGGCGTTGCCTTTCGGTTCGAGGATGCTCAGCAGTCCGACGCGGCTGACCGGTTGATAGAGCGCGCGGACTTGGTACTCGCTGAGTACCGCCGGGTCGATGCCCATCTGATAGCCAAACAGCACCAGCTCTCCGCTGTAGCGGGTACGGATTTCACGGATCAGCGCCGGGGTATCTTTGGTATCGGCATCGACGATCACCCAGCCCAGGCCTTTGGTGTCTTGTTCAAACTCGGTCAGACGGCCAAACAGATCGGGCAGCGAGCTGGCTTCTTCGAGCTGGACGCCGGTATGGGCGAGGTAGGCGCGCAGGATATTGAAGCTGGCGCGATGGCCAATATGCGCCAGTACGCGGCGACCCGTCAGACGTGGCCACTCGACGTCTTGCTCATGGGTCACACCCAGCAGCGCGGTAAACCAGAACGTCGCGCCTTGTTCGGCGTTGTCTTCGCAGCCCACTTCACCGCCCATCAGTTGGGTGAGCTGGCGCACAATGGCCAGACCCAGACCGGTGCCGCCGTATTGGCGGGTGACCGACGGATCGCCTTGGTAGAAGGACTGAAACAGTGTGTCTTTGGTGGTGCCGGACAGGCCGACACCACTATCCTGTACCGAGAAGTGGATCAGGTTCTGGTTGGCGCGCAGCGGTTGTTTGGGATCGTCGAGCCGCACGCGGATGATGATCTCGCCTTGGGTAGTGAACTTGATGGCATTGCTGACCAGATTGGTCAGGATCTGGCGGATACGCAGGGCATCGCCATTGGTGATGCGCGGCACATCGTCATAGTAGTAGACGGCGATATTGAGATTCTTCTCGCTGGCCAGTGGCGAGAGCATGTCGATGACTTCAAACACGGTTTCTTCGAGGTTAAACGGTGCCTGATCCAGCGCCAGTTTACCGGCCTCGATCTTGGAAAAATCCAACACGTCGTTGATCAGCGCCAGCAAGTGGGCGCTGGATTTACGGATGGTTTGTACATACAGGCTTTGTTCGTCCGACAGCTCACCACGACGCGACAGCAGGTTGATAAACCCGTCGATACTATTGAGTGGCGTGCGCAGCTCATGGCTGATGTTGGCCAGAAATACCGATTTGGTGCTGCTGGCTTGCAGCGCCGAGTCGCGGGCTTGGCGGTAGGAGATGTTTTGCATCTCGATGGTGTCCAGCGTCTGGCGCAGGTCATCCTCGGTCTGCTCGCTATGCGCCTGTAGCTCGATCACACTGCTGTGCAAGCGGCGCAAGAAGTAGCCAAAGTCTTTTTGCAGCAGATGCATCTCACCATAGCTGCTGGTGTCGATCGGCTGGTTTAAGGTATTGAGCGACAGGCGCTGCAGCAGCATGCGCAGCTCATAGATCGGCGCGATCCAGCGGGTGGAATAAAAGCTCAAACACAGCAGTAGCAGCATCAGCGTGATCAGGCCGGTGATGATCAGGATCGCCAGTACCCGATAGCGCGCCAGTTTCAGCGGCTGGTTGTCCATGTCCACCATCAGCCAGATCGGGCTGTCGCTGGAGTAGCCGACCAACAGGCCATAGCTGTTGCCGATGTCATTGGTCAGCGGGCCAAAGGCTTGGCGGTTGATCGGAAATTTCGGCCACGGTTTATCGCTGTTATAGCCCATGCCCAGGCGCGAGATGCCGTGGATATCCACCAGTCCGGCGCGCGCCACGTATTCTTCGGCGAGGATACTTTGCAGGATGCTTTTGGCTTTGGTTGAGCCATCGGGTTGTTCGAGCAGCGGGATCAGGAGGTGCGAGGCTTGTTGGTAGCGGGTCAGAGCAGCTTCGGCACGGCTTCGCTGCTCGGCATAGGCCGAGCGCGTGGTCTCGGAGATGACCAAGGATGCTCCGATCAGGGTCAGGACGGTGATCGGGATAAAGATCAGCGCAACCAATTGCTCATATGCATTATGGATGCTTAACCGCTTTAGCCAACCGCCTTGCGCTTTGCTCATACCCACATTCCTTGTTTCCGCTCATGGCGGGTCGTGTTCCGATCATAAAAGATCGTAAGTGACCGCATTTATTGTTTAATTCTAAGGCATTCTAAAGCGGATATGCAGATAAATCACGCCTTGTAACGTATGCGTCTGGCGGTGCAAAGTGTGCGGAATTTCTCTACAATGGCGCAATGCTCATTTTAGCGGCGCTTTTGCGCATTTATTGCGATACGGCGCACGGAGTGTGCGCCATATCGCAATAAATGCGA
>JASLJP010000116.1 GCA_030152425.1 Aquirhabdus sp. | reverse complement strand
TGGCAAATTAAATAACCCGCTAAGAATATTGACAACGCACATTGTCAAAACTATAGTACGGCATAGTCCACTCCACGCCCCTTTCAACGATTAGGAATAGCGCATGAAAAACTTTAAAGGCAAAGTTGCCGCGATTACCGGCGCAGGTTCAGGCATCGGCCAACAACTCGCTGTACTGCTGGCCAATGACGGCTGCAACCTCGCACTGGCCGACGTGAATGAAACCGGTCTGGCTGCGACCGTCGCACTGATCAAAGACAAAGGCGTCAAATACACGACCACCAAGGTCGATGTCGCGGATCGCGCCCAAGTCGCGGCATGGGCCACGGCCTCTGCAGCGGCACATGGTCAGGTCAACCTGATTTTTAACAACGCCGGTGTGGCGATGGGCAGCACGGTCGAGGGCATGGCCTACGACGAACTGGAATGGCTGATGAACATCAACTTCTGGGGTGTGGTCTACGGCACCAAAGAGTTCCTGCCGCTGCTCAAAAAAAGCGGTGACGGCCATATCATCAACATCTCCAGCCTGTTCGGTCTGACCGCCCAGCCTTCGCAAAGCGCCTACAACGCCAGCAAGTTTGCCGTACGTGGCTTTACCGAGTCGCTGCGCCAAGAGCTGGATATCCAGAAATGCGGCGTCAGCTCCACCTGCGTCCATCCCGGCGGGATCCGTACCAACATCGCCAAAGCCGCGCGTATGAGCGACAGCATCAAATCGCTGGGCATGA
The DNA here is from genome assembly GCA_030152425.1 of Aquirhabdus sp. Taxonomy (GTDB): domain Bacteria; phylum Pseudomonadota; class Gammaproteobacteria; order Pseudomonadales; family Moraxellaceae; genus Aquirhabdus. The sequence continues at coordinate 4,154 of JASLJP010000116.1, read as the reverse complement.
ATCCGGCTCAAAGCGCAGCGTCATTTGACAAACTGCTGCGCACCCCGCCTGAAGAAGCGGCACGTGTGATCCTGAACGCCGTACGTCATAACGAACGCCGCGTGCTGATCGGCAACGATGCCAAGATCCTCGATCTGATGCAGCGTTTCCTGCCACAGGGCTATCAAAAAGTCTTTGCCGCAGCGACCAAATATCAAAACCGCGTTGATGCCAAACGTGCCAAAGCCAAACTGCTGGCCGCGCAAAAATAAGCCCCTGACGCGCCGATCCAATCGGTCAGTCCATTTGTAACAGCGCATAAAGCCGAGCATCCCGCTCGGCTTTATGGGTTTATAATGACCGCATGATGTTTTATGATCGGATGAACTGCCTTATACGGCATAAACGCTGTAGGGTTTCATTTGTGCTTGTGGATACCCATTCCCCTTTTGGAGTAACTGACCACCGTGCTTAGACGCATTGCCTTTGTGACCTTCTTTGCCAGTTTTGCGCTGAATCTGGCATGGCTGGCGCAGACCACATGGAGCTGGGCAATCATTCCGGCTGCGCTGGTGGCGTGGTATCTGGCCGACGCCGTGTCGGGCATCGTCCATATGTATATGGACTATCGCCCTTGCACCCCCGGTGTAGGGCTGGGTCAGTTGTTCTTTTATGAAGGCTCGCGCGAGTCGGCGGAGTATCTCAGCCTGCGCCGTGCAGCGATGGCCAAGATCAGTTTCTTTGAGCGCGTGGTGTTTGATTTTAAAAACCATCATCCACGGCCGCTGGCGCTGGGGCGACGCACATTTATCTATCAGACCACTTCGATCATGGTGTTTATGTTTCCGATGTCAGTGGCACTGAATATCGTCTGCTTTATTTGGCAGCTACCGAGCTGGCTGATCGTGGGCTTGGATGTACTGCTGCTCGGCATGCTGCTGACCCAGTATTTTCACGGCACGCTGCACCGCGACGATAACCCGTGGATCATCCTCGCCATGCGCAAGGTCGGCCTACTCATGACGCCGAAAATGCACGATATCCACCACGCCTCGCTGCAATGCGACTTTGCCACCAACAGCGGCTGGTCTAATCCGGCACTCAATCATATCTTTAACTATATGAAACGTCGTGGCGGCATGGACCCGGCGGGGTTAGAGCCAAATTAATTAAAGGGGCATATGCCCCTTTTTTATTGCCTGCTGCGTTCAACAGAACAGCGCAAAACCCAAACCCCAGATGCACAAAAGCCAAGCATATCTGCTTGGCTTTTGGCGTTCTGACGTCTGCATGTAGTGCTTTAGACTACATCCAACAGATCCTCGCCAGCTCTTCGAACTGGATCAAAACATATATACGAGTCGGCTCAAGGACTCAAAGCCTAGGTTAGAGACTCAGCCCCCTATCGTCAACGCTATTCCCGCGCCAATTGTATCAAAGCGTATCATTGTATCTAAATGTAGCTTTTGCACCTTAAACCAGCTGTGCTTAGCAGCCTTTCTGATAAAGCGATTTAAGCCGTCTCATCTTGCCGCTGGGCGGTCGCATGGGCGATCACACCCGGCAGCAATACCAAGCACAAGCCGGCAAAAATAGTCAGCATCACCAATAGCCCGATGGCGCGAAAATCTTGGTACAACCAGGATGCAAGCTCTAGCTCCAGTGCATAGCCCGCCATCAGCACCATACCGACCGCCGCGCCCATCACCCCGGCGCCGTGCGCCGCCGAGGTCATGACAAAGCGATACATGACGGCAAAGCCGTAGCCCTGCGAGAAGGCAAAGCTGGTCATACTGAGGATAATCCACAGCGCCGCCTGCTGCGGCCAGAGCAACACCGGCAGCAGCAACAGCACGCCCAACACCAGCGGTATGCGTGACAACGCCAGTGGACGCGCCGCTGGCCAGTGGCCGGGCACGCGCATGAGCAGTACATTGCCCACCACCAGCGCGCCAATGACCGGGATCTGGCACAGGCCATACTGCATCGGCGTCATGGCAGCGTCTTTCATGAGGATCACCGGCGATAGCCCGATCCAGACGATAATCGGCACACCGTACAGGGTCATACAGGCAGCGGCTTTGACGAAGGGCAGCTCCAGCAGCAGCTTGCGATAATCATTTAGCACCGTGCCCAGCGACAGCCGATCTGGATGCACATCGTCGGGGCGGGTCTCGGGCATATTGAAATACAGTCCGACGACACTGAAACACGCCACCACGGCGATCAGCACAAAGCTGATGCGCCATGTCCAGACCGAGATCACTGCTGCGCCCAACACCGGGCCGATCAGCGGTGCCAGCAGCGCGACATTGGCCATCATGGCCATGACCTTGATCGCGGCTTTGTCTTCAAAGGCTTCCTGAATCGCGGCATAGCCGACCGCCATGATGTAGCACAGCCCCATGCCCTGCACGATACGCAGCAGCATAAAGCTCTCGATATTCCACGCCACCAGGATGAGCAGTAGCGAGAGGGCAAACACCACCGCACCGAAGATCATCACCGGACGCCTTCCGATCCGATCCGACAGCGGCCCGAGCAGCCAGGTCAGCAGCATGCCGCCGATCAAATACGCGGTCAGCGAGCGTGCCACCCACGACACATCGACGTTGAATTCGGTAATCACTGCAATCATGCCCGGCTGGATCATGTCGTTGGCGATATAGACGCAGAACTCAAACAGCACGATGGCAAGTGGAAACATCAGCGTCTTGCGGTTGAGGGCGGTGTTTTTTTGCATGTTCAAAAGTGCTCTAGACGCAGCCCTGCATGAGGCTGTTTAGTTAAGTTTTGCCGCCAGATCACGGGATTGAGACAGGACGTCTTTGATAAGTTGATCGACATCAGCAGTCTTGGTATCAAACTGATGATCGATGATGAGCTGGCTTAAGCCATGCACCAGACCCCACGCATGAATAGCCGAGAGGGTCACGGCAGGATCATCGGCAGGTTTGCCGATGGATGCTGCCATGCCAAGGGTCAGATTGGCATAGGCGTTATTGGCCGCCGTGCTTTTTTCCTCACTAAAATTGGCCGCCGCAAAGGCACCAAACATCAGGCGGAACAGCCCCGGATTGCTGCGGGCAAACTGGATATAGGCCAGCCCTGCAGCCATAAAGACATCCGCTGCCGAAGCCTGCTGTGCACTGGCGGCATTTTGCGCCGCCATTTGCGCGGCCGTCATGCGGGTAAAGCCCTCCGCGATCATCGCCAGCAGCAAGGCGTCTTTACTCGGGAAATGCCGATACGGCGCATTGGCCGAAACGCCGACCTGACGTGCCAGCTCCCGCAGGCTAAACGACTCGCCCGCGCCGGACTCCAGCATCAGCAAAGCACCGGCCAGCAGGGCGTCGCGCAGATTGCCGTGGTGGTATTTGCCCTCTGTAGACGGGTCCACCTCTGCGCCGTCTGTCGCCATGTGTGCGTTGTTTACTTTTTCTGCTGCATCATATGTTGACAATGTACACATCCAAGCGTATAAATTGATTAAAGCGATGTTGACAGTGTATACATAACCCCGCCGGCACGCAAACTACATGCAGCTAAAAGCCCATTTGCAATGGAGATTATCATGAAACGCATCGAAAAAAGTGTCGGCTGGCTGATCCAGCAAGTGGGTAAACTCGCGCCCTATGAAGCGCGTAACCCCTACCTTGAGGGCAACTTTGCCCCCGTCAAGGCCGAACACAGCAGCACAGCGCTGAAGGTCACGGGCAGCATCCCGCCAGAGCTAAAAGGCGTCTATGCCCGTATCGGCCCCAATCCAATCACCGTCAACAATCCCGGCCTCTATCACTGGTTTGCCGGTGATGGCATGGTACATGGCATCCGCCTGCAAGACGGCAATGCGGCGTGGTATCACAACCGCTATATCGGCAGCGACAGCGTACAGCACAAACTGGGGCGTGACAGCCTGCCCGGCCACCGACGCGGTGTGTTTGATACCGTCAATACCAATATCATCCGCCACCAAGGTCGCAACTGGGCACTGGTCGAGGCAGGGCCTTATCCTGTCGAGTTGGATGGGGAACTGAACAGCGTCAAGCATGGTTTGTTCAATAGCACGCTGAACACGAGCTTTACCGCCCACCCCCATGTCGACCCGGCCACCGGTGAGCTGCATGCCATCTGCTACGATGCCAAAGTGCAAAACCAGATCTGCTATCTATGTA
>JASLJP010000086.1 GCA_030152425.1 Aquirhabdus sp. | reverse complement strand
ATAGGCGTCAAACAGTCTTGATCAAATTTGGCAAACAGTCCGCGACCGCGTAATTTCTCGGCGGCCTCGGCACGGCTCGCCCAACGATCACGGCGTTTGGCCGATAGGGCGGCAGGGGTGCGTTTCTCGTATTCTTTGGGCGCGAAGTTCTTGGCCAGGTGCATACCCAGTGAATACACACCATTGATCAGCGGCGGATCGAGCATGACGAGGGCTTGGATCTGCTCGGGGATCTTATACGCCGCCAGATAGCTGAGCAGCCCGCCGAGCGAGTGACCCACGGCGATGACCTGCCGGGGGCGTCCTTGCGCGTCGACTGCCTGCTGCTGGATGCTGTCGATCAGTTGATCGCGCAGATTGGTCCAGTGGTTATTGACCGGAAAGCGCGGATCAGTGCCGATCAGCGGCAGGGTGATGATGTCGTACTCATCACGCAGTGGGGCAAGCAGTTTGCCGTACACCGCCGATGGGATGCCATTGGCATGTGCAAAGTGGATCAGTGGCTTCATTTCAGTTCCGCTTGTGTCTCTGTGGTCATCGACTGTTTCAGCGATGCGCCAAAACCTAGGCCAAAGGTGGTTCCCACTTTGCCCATGATTTTCTCGATCGAGCTGTGCTCAACGCTGTAGTCCATCTGGTCTTTGACCTTCAGCTCTTTCTTCAGACTGGCGAGGTTGCCCGCTTTGTCGGCGATGCCGTTTTTGATGGCTTGCTCGCCATCCCAAAACAGCCCGGAAAAGGTGTTGTCATCCGCTTTCAGACGCGTACCACGGCCTTCTTTGACGCGGTCGATAAAGTGCTGATGGACATTGTCCAAGACGCCTTGCACATGGGCTTTTTCAAACGGGTCCATCGGCTGGGTCATGCTGAGGATGTTTTTATGCGCACCGGCGGTCATGGTGCGGTCTTCGACCCCGAGTTTTTTGGTCAGGTCGGCCACGCCGTAGTTGGGCATGATCACCCCGATCGAGCCGACCAGACTCGATGGGTTGACATAGATCTGATCCGCTGCGGAGGCGATGTAGTAGGCACCGGATGCGCCCATATCCCCGATCACGGCATAGACTTTTTTATCCGGATGCTCGGCGCGCTGGCGGCGGATCTCTTGCCAGATGTCGTCGGACTGCACGGGCGAGCCGCCCGGTGAGTTGATATTCAGCACCACGGCTTTGCTCTGGCTGGCAGAAAACGCACTATTCAGCGCGGTGATGATGTCAGCGCTATTGGCGGTCTTGCCCTCGCCGATCTCACCGATGATATCGACGATCCCGACGTGCGGGGTGGACATCACGGTGATCGAGTCTTCGGGGCTGCAGCTTTTAAACAGGATCGAGAAAAACAAAAACAGGAACAAAAAGGTCAACGACTTGAACACGATGCCCCAACGCCGTGAATTACGCTGTTCTTCCACGGAGGCCAGTAGTGCGCGCTCCAGCACATGCCACTCAGGGCCAATATTGCGCTGCTGCTGAGTGTTTTGCGGAGACTGCTGTGGATTTTGCTGCGGGTCTTGCTGAGGGGTATTGGGATTCGGTGGCCAAGTGGACATGAAACAACCTTTTTTATGGGGGCATGAGATGCGATAACAGACATTAGCTGTAACCATGCTATAAATGCAAGTGAAGTCTTGAGTCGATCAGGTTATGTTCTTGCATATCATCGGTAGGCGCTTGAGTTTGCAAGCCATACACCGCACCGCAGGTAAACCCGCGCCCACGGGCGACGATTGACCCCTGCAAAGTCGCTCCTTTAGAATGAGTGATGATGGGTACACAATGAGTAAAGGACGTTCAATCGTTATGACTGACAGCAAACAACATACCCCATTACTGTTCCTCTTCCGTTTTTTGGCCAAGCTGCCCTTGGGTGTACTTCAGGCGTTTGCCCGCAGCGTGGCGGGGCAGGTCATGCTGTTTCCCCATACCGGCATCGCCAAGACCGTGCGCCGCAACCTGATCATCGCCTACCCTGAGCTACGGGATGTCGAGATCAAACAACTGACGGCGGACTCGCTGCGCGCGCAGGCCATGAGCCTGCTCGAATTCATCAAAAGCTGGGGCAACCCACCGCAGTACAGCATAGACCAGATCCGTGAGGTGCATGGCAAAGACGTTTTTCTCGACGCGCTGAAAAATCCGAATGGCCTGATCGGCATCGTGCCGCATCACGGGACGTGGGAGATGATGAATGCGTGGGTCAACCAGTACACCCCGTCGACCATCATGTATAAACCGGCTGATGACCCTTCGCTAGATGCCTTTGTGCTGGCGGCACGTAGTCGACTGAATGCGACGCTGGTGCCGACCGATGAGAGCGGCGTACGTGCCATGTTTCGCGCGATCAAAAAAGGCGGCTTTGGCGCGATCCTGCCCGACCATGTGCCCTATGAGTCCGGCGGCATCCTGTCGCCGTTTTATGGCCGTCAGACCCTGACCACCACCCTCGTCTCGCGACTGGCGCAAAAGACCGGCTGTGCGGTGATCCAGCTCGCCTACCTGCGCCGCGCCGATGGCGATGGCTTTGATGTGTACTTTGAACTGCTGCCCGACGAGATCCGCAGTCCTGACCTGCAGGTATCGGTCGACTGTATGAACCGTACGGTCGAGGCGCTGATCCGCCGCGATCCAGCCGAGTACCAGTGGGCATACAAACGCTTTAAAGACGCCCCGCAGTTCAATGAGATCTACCGCATGAATGAAGAAGATGCCGTCGCCGCGCTGGCACAGATGGCCGAGGAGCAGACACGTGCACACCTCATCTCCTAGCACCGTGGCGGCGCGGATCATGATCCTGGCCTGTCTGGCCATGACCTTGATCCTCTCGGGCTGCGCGCGTGATGTGGGGGTCAAAGAACTCAGCAAAAAATGGGCACCGCCGCCATCGACCTTTACGATCATCGACGGCATGGATGTGCATATGCGCGATGAAGGTCCGCGCGACGATCCGCACCCCATCGTCTTGCTCCACGGCACCTCGGCCAGCCTGCATACCTGGCAGGGCTGGGTGGATGAACTCAAAAAAACCCGCCGCGTGATCAGCCTCGATTTGCCCGGCTTTGGCCTGACCGGCCCGTTTCCCGATGACCACTATGAAATGGATCATTATGTGACGTTCTTGAGCCACTTTCTGGCGTCGCTCAAGGTGCAGCACTATGTGTTGATCGGCAACTCGTTTGGCGGCAATCTGGCCTGGCATATGGCACTGGCGCATCCCTCACAGGTAGATCGTCTGGTGCTGGTCGATGCATCGGGCTATGACAACCAACCCAAATCCATGCCCATCGGTTTTCGCATCGCCCAGATTCCGGTACTGAACAAAATCATGGAGTACACGCTGCCGCGCAGCATGGTCGCCTCCAGTGTACGCAATGTGTACGCCGATCCCAGCAAAGTCACCCCGGAGCTGATCGACCGCTACTACGACCTGACCCTGCGCAAAGGCAACCGTCATGCCTTGGTTCAGCGTCTGCAGATCCCGATCGGGGTCGATGCCTACCGCATTCATCTGGTCACCGCACCCACGCTCCTGCTCTGGGGTGCCAAGGATGAGCTGGTACCGATCGAAAATGCGCGCAAGTTTAATCAGGATATCAAAGGCAGCCAACTGGTGATCCTCGACGACCTCGGTCATGTGCCGCACGAGGAAGACCCCGCAAAATCCATCCTCCCGGTCAAAGCCTTCCTCGGCATCCCATAGCCCACCGCCGATGCCGCAGGCTTAAGCCTCCTGTCTGCGCGCTACACCGGTGATGTGCAAAATGGCTGTCTCCAGTCCCACCCAAAACCGCGCCCGCTCCAGCACGGGATTCAGCACATTGGTGATCACGCAGTAGTAGGTGTTCTTCTGCCCGCTATGGTGTTTGCCATGCTGACGCACGCCTTGCAGGATTTTCCAGTCTTGCAGCTTACTCACGACCCATGGACGCTCGGCACGATTTTGGTGTGACCATTTATGGATCTGGTTGGCGTTGATACTGATCACCAGCAGGAGCAACAGCCAAATGCTGATCGCGCCATAGATCGCCCATGCGATCGCACACACGGCCAACCCGATGCCGATTAGGTCGTACGAGCTTTGCCACCAGTTCTTTTTGAGGAAATCGCGCGGCTTGCTGTGATGGAGCAAATTCTCTGTGGCGATGCTGCCGACCAGCGGCATGTCGGGGCGCGCGTAGGCGTCTTCCAACCAGTGCACAAAACCGGAAATAAAGTCAGCGATCAAAACAATAACCAATATTTTTAATAAGATATCCATGATCTTCTCTCTAAAATGAACAGCAGGCTGTTCGGATGGGAGAAGCATAGAGCGCTTAATTTTTACACTCAATACCAACATATTAAGGTATTATATATCGCTACTTTTCGGATTATTCTGCGCTGCTATTTGACCGAAGCCGACTCGCAGCCACCCTTTTTTGCACCCCGAGGTACAGCATGGCCAATACCGACCTGATGATCAGCACACTCAAAAAAGTGCTTAAATCGCGCGGCAAGACGTACGGCGATCTGGCGACGGCTTTGTCCTTGAGCGAGGCCAGTGTCAAACGGCTGTTTTCGGACAAAAGTTTTACCCTACAGCGGCTGGATGAGATCTGTCAGTGGCTGGAGCTGGATTTTTTTGAGCTGGCGCTGATCGCACGCGGCGAGTCGATGGTGACTAAAGAGATGACGGTCGCACAGGAGCAGGTGCTGGCGGACGATCTACAACTGCTGGGCATCTTTTATCTGGTGCGCAATAACTGGCAACTCGCGGACATCATCAACGCCTACGACCTGACCGAGCCAGCCTGTATCCGACTCTTGATCAAGCTCGACCGTGCCGGTCTGATCGAACTGCTGCCGGACAACCGCATCCGGCTGCGCGTGGCGCGCCATGTCAAACACATGCCCTATGGCCCGATCCGCACCACCCACGGCGAGATGATGACCAACAATTTCCTCGGGGTGCGCTTTGATGAACATGATGGCTACTTCGACTTTGTCGGTGGCGACCTCTCCCCCGCCTCGGCGCTGATCATCCAGCGCAAACTCGATCAGCTCGCGGCTGAGTTTTATGAGCTATCGGCGCTGGACATCAACCTGCCGACGCGTGACCGCGCGCTATACGGTGCGGTGTTTGGCATCCGGCCATGGGACAGTGCGGTGGAGATGTGCGGACTGAAAAAGCGGC
>JASLJP010000043.1 GCA_030152425.1 Aquirhabdus sp. | reverse complement strand
TATGCGTGCTGGTGTGGGCGGATTTTTTGTTTGATATCCAAACCATATCCGCCAGATATAAAAATATGTGCGCCCTATAGGCATATCTATCAAAAAAAGGTGTAGGTTGGGAGTTGCGGATCAGGGTCAACTTGGCATTGCCACGCTTAGCATTGTTAAAACCAGCAGATTCAACATCGTCGAACACGCGAACTGACGCTTAGACACGGAGGTCTAGCCCTATGCCCAGCAAACAGACCGTACGCGCAGCCCTAGCGTTGACCCTCAGTGTCGCCATCCTCTCCGCCTGTACCACCTCCGACCGCAGCAAGCTGACCTCGGCAGTGGGCACGCCGTTTACCGATCTGAATCTGGTGCAAGACCGTATTCCGCAGGCACTGGTGGTGGCGCAGGAAGAGCCGTATCGCGTCCCCTACGACCAATCTTGCCGCAGTCTGACCGATCAGATTGATGCCTTGGACGAAGCGCTGGGCGCGGATCTGGATAAAGAAGCCACCGATGATGATCCGGGTCTGATCGAACGTGGCACGAGTATGGTGCATGATGAGGCGTTTAAGGTCATCACCCGTACGGTCGAGGGTGTGGTGCCGTTTCGCAGTTGGGTGCGTAAAATCACCGGCTCAGAACGCCACGCCAAACGCATCGCCGCAGCCATCGCCGCAGGGAGCATCCGCCGCGCGTTTCTCAAGGGTATCCGCGTCGCCCGCCAATGTGTCCCGCCCAAACCGGTCTGTGATATGCCCAAACTAGAAAAGCCCGACAGCAAGGGTAAACCCCTCACTGCCGATGTGAAATGCCTAAACAAAACTGACATCCCAGAAGACAGCAAAAAACCGAAAGCAGACTAAAAATCTGCCTTCAGTACCACGCGATAGCGTGCCTTGCCGCTTTTGACATGGGCGATGGCGTCGTTGATCTTCGACATCGGAAACTCCTCGACCTGCGGGGCGATGCCATGGCGGGCGGCAAACTCCAGCATGGTGCGCAGCGCCCATGGCGAGCCAGTCGGCGAACCCGACACACTCTTGGCGCCGCCGATCAGCGCAAAGGCCTGTACCGGGATCGGCTCTAACACCGCACCCACCACATGCAGCTTGCCCTCCGGCGCGAGCGCCGCGATATAGCTGTTCCACTCCAGCGGCACATTCACCGTACTTACGATCAGATCAAAGCGACCGCGCAGCGCGGCCAGCTCTTTTTTATCACGGCTCGACACCACGTGATGGGCGCCCATGGCCTTGACCTCATCGGTCTTGTCTGGGTTAGAGCTAAACGCCGTGACCTCACAGCCCCACGCGCGAAACATCTTGATGGCCATATGACCCAGACCGCCGATGCCCACCACCCCGACGCGATGGATCGGCAGGGTGTTGTGCTGCAGCAGGGGTGCAAAGACGGTGATGCCGCCGCACAGCATCGGCCCCATCTTGGCCGGATCGACCGCGTCCGGTAGCGGGATCACCCATTGCCAACTGGCGCGCACGGACTCGGCAAAGCCGCCATGATGGCCGATGATGGTGGCGGTGGAGGTCGCGCAGAGATTTTGTTTGCCATGGATACACGGATCGCAATGCTGGCAGCTATCCGCCGTCCAGCCGATGCCTACGGTCTGCCCGACCTTGAGACCGCGCGCCTGACTGCCCAGCGCCGTGATACGGCCAATGATTTCATGCCCGCCCACCACGGGATACACCGAGTTGCGCCATTCATTGTCGATCACCGAGATGTCGGAATGGCAGATGCCACAGTAGTCCACCTTGACTTCGACCTCATGGGGCGCGAGCGGCCCCGCCTGATATTGAAACGGAACAAGCTCGCTGCTTGCAGACAGGGCGGCATAGGCGCGGACGGTGGTCATGACAGACTCTCTGGTGATTTTGCAAAAGAATAGTTTTAGTCGCTCTAGGCAAAAATAGGAAGTGTATTTTTGCTACATAAACTGTTTAGGCCACTCCTGTGGCGCACAGCCGGACGTAAAAAAACCAAGCACAGGGCTTGGTTTTTTCCATCGGGCAGTCTGTTAGGCGTTGATGCTGGCAAAACGATCAGCGATCGCGCGGCGGGCTTTGACAATCGCCGAAACGGCAGAAGGTGACTTGCTGTGCTGCCAGAACTGCAGCAGGGCGCGTGCCGTCTGGGCTGGCGCTTCTACCATCGGGATATGGCCGACGCTTTTGAAAATCTTGACTTCAGCGTGCGGGATCAATTGCTGGAATACCTCGGCACAGGATGCATGCAGGATCTGGTCTTTCTCACCCCAGAGGATCAATGTCGGGCAGCGAATATCGCTGATACCGTCAAAGACATTGGACGGCGCGCGCTCCAGCAACTCATGGAACATATAGGTATTCACATGGCGACGCATGACCAGCTCTTGGTATATGAGCGGCACCAACAGCGCGGTAAACACCCAGCGATGGTAGGAGGTCACGGTGCTCATCATGCGCACCACATCGCTTAAACGATGGGTAATCAACGCGTTATGACCATGATGCAGGCCATGCTCAAATGGGGTCTTTTCCGGACCTGCGACGCCCAGTGCATTCATCAGCGTCAGGCTCAGCACGCGATCCGGGAACTGCGCGGCATACAGCGCGCCCAGACCGCCGCCCATCGAGCTACCGACCAGATGAAATTGATCCGGCAGATAGCGATCTGCCCAGTTGTTAAAGCGCTCAATCTGATCGGTGATGCCGTAGGCTTCACCATACTGAAAGCTACTCTCGCCCCAACCCGGCAGATCCGGCACAAAGACGCGATAACGACGGGTTAAAAATGGCAGGAGCAAGATCCAATTTTCTTTGCTCGATGCAAAGCCATGCACCAGCACCAACGGCTCACCGCGTGGGTTGCCGCCTTCCAGCCAGACCATTTCTTGCGAGCGGATATAGGTGCTGTGGCGCTGCATGCCAGTGGCAAAACTTTGAATACGGCGCAGCAGCGCAGATGTGATGCTCGAGGTACGCCAATTTTTTAGCGCACGAGTGTTGATCGGTTGAGGGTTGTTATGGAGCGCCAGCTTGAGTTCGTCGATAAAGGACTGAACATTATGCTCTGCTTCAATGGCGTGACCGTGGTCTACAGCATGGGCAACAACTTTGGACATAGCAAACTCCGCAACTGTGGATAACTCTCAAACATCATGTGCGCTTATGGTCATCCATGCCCAAAGTGACAACGACGCATTTCATCTGAGCTTATCTGAATCCACGCAAAGCTTATTAGCATTTTCTACCAAGAAAATCACCAAAATGGCACAACGCGCCAATTTAAGCCGTTTGCTCGCCTCTTTTTTGGGCATTAACTTACAGCTCAGTAAGCAAAAACGGTATAGCGACTGTATCTGCTGCCGCAAAAAATTAGAACTCCATTCTAGCCATCTTGGTACGATTTTTTCATAGTGTTTGGGGATAGACGCTCAAAAAACACCATTTAGGACGCCCCATGGAACTGACGCCACACGAAAAAGACAAGATGTTGATCTTCACCGCAGGGCTAGTGGCCGAGCGGCGCCGCGCGCGCGGGCTCAAACTCAACTACCCCGAGGCCGTCGCCTATATCTCCGCTGCACTATTAGAGGGCGCTCGTGATGGTCAGACGGTCGCCGAGCTGATGCACTTTGGCACCACGCTGCTGACCCGCGCGGATGTGATGGACGGCATCGCCGACATGATCCATGAGGTGCAGGTC
>JASLJP010000365.1 GCA_030152425.1 Aquirhabdus sp. | reverse complement strand
AACAGCCGGTCGAGGCCGCCGCTGCCACCGTCCAAGGTGTCGTTGCCGTCAAAGCCGGTCAGGGCGTTGTTGCCGATGTTGCCCACGAGTAGATTGGCCGCGCTATTGCCTTTGCCCGACAGGTCGTTGGGCCCGGCCAAGGTCAGGTTTTCCAGATTTGCAGCCAGTGTATAGCTGAGGGCGCTGATCACCGTATCGCTGCCCGCCCCGGCACTTTCGACCACGATGTCTCCGCTCGTCACCACATAGGTGTCGTTGCCCAGTCCACCGCTCAGGGTGTTGATCGCGCTGTTGCCGGTCAGCACATTGTCCAGTGCATTGCCCGTGGCATTGATGGCCGCGCTGCCGCTCAAGATCAGGTTTTCAAGGTTAGCCCCCAGCGTATAGCTGGCCGTGCTGACCACCGTGTCGCTGCCTGCGCCACTGGCCTCGACGACCGTATCGCCACTGCCGACGACATAGGTGTCATTGCCGAGGCCGCCGGTCAGGGTATTGGCGGCACTGTTGCCGGTCAGCACATTGTCCAGCGCATTACCCGTGGCATTGATGGCGGCGCTGCCGATCAGGGTCAGGTTTTCAAGGTTAGCACCCAGCGTGTAGCTTAGCGCAGTCTGCACAGTGTCGATGCCTGCGGCCGCCCCCTCGATGACCGTATCGCCTGCGCCGATGACATAGGTGTCATCCCCTGCGCCACCGCTCAAGCTATTGGCGGCGCTGTTGCCGGTCAGGGTGTTATTGAGGGTATTGCCCGTGCCATTGATCGCGGCCGAGCCGGTCAGGATCAAGTTTTCGACATGTGCCGTCAGGGTGTAGCTGATGCTGGATTGCACGGTGTCGGTGCCCTGGTCGGGATACTCGTACACCACATCGCCGATATGGTCGACGCCATAGAGGTCATCGCCACTGCCGCCCAGCAGGGTGTCGATGCCGACGCCGCCGATCAGCACGTCGTTGCCCGTACCGCCGAGCAGCGAGTCCGAGCCTGCACCGGCGATGAGGGTGTCATCCCCGCCGAGTCCAGACAGCGTGCCGCCCGTGTCCGATCCGACCATATAGTCTGGCCCATCAAAACCGCTGCCCGCGCCATAGATGACGCCGGTCCAGTGGTCGATGCGCAGATCCAGCGTCGAGCCATCGTCAAACTCGAGGATCTGCACGCTGCCGAAATAGAGGATATCGTCCGGACTGCCGACAAACTTCAGGGCGTAGCCGCCACTCAGCCGCGTCAACTGGACATCGGCGGCGGTGATCCCGGCACCGAGCAGGATCCGGTCGTCGCTGACCGTGGACTGCACGTTGTCGATCACGTCGATGCCGTCGCCGAGGTTGTAGACATAGGTGTCGGCGCCGAGGTTGCCTTGCAGCGTGTCATCGCCGATGCCGCCGATCAGGGTGTCGGCGCCATCGCCAGCGAGGATCGAGTCATCGCCCGCGCTGCCTTTGAGCAGGTCATTGCCCGCGCCACCTTTGACGGTATCGCGGCCAGTACCGCCATCGAGGGTATCGTTGCCGCCAAAGCCCAGCATGGTGTCGTCGCGACTATCGCCCTGTGCATAGGTGGCCGGAAGGTTGGCCTCTGATGCGGTGGTCAGCGGCAGGGTGGTGCCATCATTGAACTGCAGGGTGAGCGCGGTCGGTGAGGCATAGAAATAGACCACCGAAATCGTATCATCCGGACGGCCTACAAATGAGATTTGCAGCGCTGTGAGACTGCGTGTCAGCACCACATCGGCAGGGTCGATGCCGACGCCAAAGACGATCCGGTCGCCTTCGACATCGCCTTGGTTATAGATCCAGTCCAGCCCATCGCCAATGTTGTAGAGATAGGTGTCGGCTCCGGTGCCCCCGGTGATGCGATCAAAGCCGCTACCGCCGTTTAAGGTATCGTCGCCCGTACCGCCAGACATGATATCCGCACCCGAGCCACCGATAATGGTATCGCTGCCTTCACGACCTTCTAGCTCGTCGTTGCCGCGCCCGCCGTCAATCAGCTCATTGCTGGCCGTGCCGACATAGTAGTTATCGCCGTCGTTGCCCGCGTTATAGGCGGACAGGCCCGTCGCCACCGTGGGCAAAGCCATCGTCGTGCCATCGCTGAATTCGAGGGTCGGTAAATAGTAGCTGGCCGAGCTGAATTGGCCGAGAACGAACAGCTTGTCATCGGGCGAGTTGTTAAAGCTGATGACCAGATTGCCGCCTTGAGTCAAAAATACGACATTGGCCGCCGTAAACCCAGCGCCCAGCACGATCCGGTCTGCTGCGGCGACGGTTTGGTTATTGGAGATCGTGTCATAGCCATCGCCCTGATTGTGGACGTAGACATCCACACCCTCGCCGCCGATTAAATAATCATTGCCCTGCCCGCCATCCAAGGTGTCATTGCCGTCGTTGCCCGCGATGTTGTCTCCGACATTGCCAGCTTGCACCAGATCATTGCCGCCCTGTCCGGCATAGGTGACGCTATGGTCTCCGCCAGCGAGGGTATCATCGCCCGCTGTGCCGCTGATATTGCTCGGTCCGCCATTGCGATAGACGATCGGATGGGTCATGGTAAAAGGATTGAGGTTGACGGTCGTGCCATCGTTAAACGTCAGGGTGCTCAGATAGTCCGGTGTAGTGGCCGAAGTGGCCATCTGTTTTTTGAGGCGCAGGCTGTCGTCGGGGCGGTCATTAAAGGTGATGACCAGATCTTCGCCGTCTTGTACCAGCACGATATCGGCATCGGTGATGCCCGCACCGAGCAGCACGCGGTCGCTATGGCCGTCATCGCTCAAGAACTCGACGGTGTCCTGCCCATCACCCAGATTAAACACATAGGTATCTGCACCGATATCGCCGCGTAGGTAGTCATCGCCTGCCCCGCCGACCAGCGTGTCATCGCCATCATCAGCAATAATAGTGTCATTGCCCGCGTCGCCCTGATAGAGGCCATTACCGCCGCCGCCATAGATCTGATCACTGCCTGCTCCGGCGCTGATCGTGTCGTTGCCCCCGCCGCCTTGGATGATGTTGTCCGTATAGCCACTGCTGATGACGTCGATCCCGGCATAGCCGATGATGGCGTTATTGCTGTTGGTGTAGATGATATTGCTGAGATTGGTCGGGGCAATATCGAGGGTGCTGCCATCGTTGAACTGCAGGATACCCAACTGATTGCTGGCTGCGCCAAATTGATTCTGCACGCGGATTTGGTCGTTGGGGCTATTGGTCAGGGTGATGACCAGATCATAGCCTTCACGATACAGTTTGATATTCGCTGCGGTGATGCCTGCACCCAGGACCAGCTTGTCGGCGGCCGCCACGGCTTGCGTATTGATGATCGTGTCGCGGCCATCGCCGAGATTAAACAGATAGGTGTCGGCGTCTGCGCCCCCGGAGAGCTCGTCATCATCGATGCCGCCTGCGAGCGTGTCGGCACCGGCGTTGCCAAACAATTGGTCACGCTCGGCCAGCCCGCTTAAGGCGTCATTTGCGCCGCTGCCCGTTAAGGTGTCTGCTGCGTTCGTGCCTGTGATGATGCTCATCGTGTCCACTCCTGTGTGCGGCGTCGCGCCAGCGGGCTGGCGGCATATGCTCCCAGCTCATCGCTAGAATCCTCCTCTAGGGTACACAGGACGACACCGTACATACCACCCTGAAACGGCGTATTCGGTGTCATTTTGTTGCAGGGCTATTTCCAGTTGGCGGCGAATACCGGCGCCAGTGTCGTCTGCTGGCTGGCCGATAGCGTGGTCTGGCCGGCGGCTGGCGGGGTCAGACCGGCCATGGCGTTGACCAGATTGTCCACCCGTGCATCGGTCAGCACTTTGCCGTCGCCTGCGCGGAGGACTTCGATGTGGTTGGCCGTGCTGTTGTACCAGTTTTTGATCACGGCGCTATTGCCCGTACCAATGATGGTGACCTCTAAATCGTTGCCGACGTGTTTAAACCACAGCTGGGTCGAGGCGACATCGGCGGCAAAGCGCAGGGTGTCGGTATTGCCTGCGGTGGAGTCGCTTTCGACCAAGGTGTCGCGCTGGCTGGTACGGCCGATGTTGTAGGTGTCGTTGCCCTTCAGGCCGGTCAGGGTGTTGTTGCCGTCGTTGCCGACGATGTAGTTGCCGAGGTCGTTGCCGACGGCGTTCCGCGTGCCTGCGCCGGTCAGGGTGAGGTTTTCGACATTGGCGGCCAGCGTGATGCTGACGCTACTGATCACGGTGTCGGTGCCGCCGC
>JASLJP010000312.1 GCA_030152425.1 Aquirhabdus sp. | reverse complement strand
GGCGGACGAATGCTACGATATCCTAGTCGATGCCGATGACGTCTTGCAGAACACCACTGTTCAAAAAATGATAAAGACGTTCAAGCTTGAGCAACTGTTACGCGGTGGCGATGCGATCCCGCCGATTTCGCGCGGGGTGGGGCCGACCCTGATCCCGCGTCCGCAGCGTTTTTACATCAGTTTTGGTGCGCGCATCCCGACTGCAGGCTTGAGCAATGACCCCGATACGCTGTGGCAGGTGCGTGAGCAGGTGGCGGGATCGATCTATCAGCAGCTCGACGAGATGGCGGCCTATCGGGTGCAAGATCGATCCAACTGGGGCTGGCTGCGCAGGCAACTGACCTAAGCCACCCGCCAGCTTAGGCAGGCAGGCTCAGGTCGGCGTGGCTGCAGACGCGGTTGCGGCCGCTCTCTTTGGCGCGATACAGCTGGGTGTCGGCGTCGTGCAGGATGCGTGAGACATCTTCGCTGTTTTCCACCGAGCAGTAGATACCAAAGCTGGCCGTGACCCGGATCTGGGTCTGGTTGGGACTTAAGATGACTTCCTGCTCGATCTGCAGGCGGCAGCGCTCGGCGACCTGATGGGCGCTCATCAGCGAGGTCTTGGGCAGTACGATCAAAAACTCCTCACCCCCATAGCGGCCGACCTGATCGGTGCCGCGCAGCGCGCCTTTGAGCGTCGAGCCGACCCGGCGTAGCACCACATCGCCGGTGGCATGGCCGTAGGTGTCGTTCACTTTCTTAAAGAAATCAATATCGACCAAGATCACCGAGATCGGCGAGGTGTCGGTGCGTGTCGCCACCAGTTCCGCGAGGTGCTCGCTGATGGCGCGGCGGTTGGCGAGGTTGGTCAGGCTATCGGTCAGGCCAGCGCGGCGTACACCGTCTTCGCGCGACTGCCAGTAGCGCACCAGCAGATAGGTGCCGACCAAAAAAGTCAGCAGGTGCGGCAGCGAAAAAATGACAACCGTGCCGACATAGAACATGCGTGCATACAGATCCGGCTCGGCCGAGAACATAAACAGCGGTGCATTGCTCAGCACGCCCAAGACATACAGCAGGTTGATCAGGCTATAGCTGCCCAGTCCGCTCAACACCAGTGCCAAGGTCACGGCATCATCAAACAGGATCATACACAGCAGCGGCGTCGCCGCCATGACCACGCCGGTGATAAACGACAGATGGCCGACACAGTAGCCGAGCATCATCAGCGTACACATATAAAACTGGGTGACGGCGTAGGGGATGATTTTTTGCGCGCGGATGGATTGATCAAAACGGTGGCGCAGCAGAATGGTGCTGAGGGCACAGACCAGAAAAACCAGTTTGGCGATAAACATCGTGCGGATGACCGGCTGGCTGATATAGGACGGCTGCCAGATCATCAGGATCAGATCACAGAGTAAATAATAGCCATATACGCCGACCAGAAAGTTGGCGATGATCATCGACTTTTTAACGGGCGATTTTTCTAAAATCGTACCGACTGAAAAGAGGAGGCTATAAAAGAGCATCGTGCATTCCTTGCTGAGGTGCTCACACCTGCAAATGTTATCATTGTGGTCGTTACTACTCCCGAGTAACGCATCGCTAATGGGCGGGATTATGCCCCACCATTTATAGAAAAGATAGTAATGCAGCGGAGGCTTGGCCTATAACCTGACAGTCGGTATATATACATGGGTATAGGGTTTATTTCCCCGAATAAATATAGGGCGGGGGAGTATTACTCGGATATTCATTATATGTATACCCCCGAAATGAGGGGGTATATCGCAGCGGGATTATGCGCGGTTGATCAGGGCATTAAAGTCGCGGGCGGTCTTGATGGTGGCTTCATAGGCGCCGAGACTGACGGCCGTGGCGTTGAGGAAGCCGTGCCCTTGGGCGATCACGCGGTAGATGCTGCTCTGGCTGCCCGCCTCGACCATCTTGGTCGCGTACAGTTCGCCTTCGTCGCGCAGCATGTCCAGCTCGGCGGTGACCATCAGCGCCGGTGGCAGGTCGGACAGGTCGCCAAAGATCGGGCTGATGATCGGGTCGCTGGGCAGAATGTCATTGTGCTTAAAGGCGATTTCTTTGCTTTCCCAGTGGCTGGCGCGCGAGAAATACAGGCCTTCGCCATAGGTTTCGTAGGAGGGGTATTCGTTATGCATATCCACGGCGGGGTAGATGAGCAATTGGGCGACGGGAGCGATGGCGATGCCTTTGGTCTGCTGGCAGATCACGGCCGAGATATTGCCGCCCGCGCTGTCGCCGCCGATGGCGATGCGTTGTGGGTCGACGCCGAGTTTGACGGTGTTGAGATGCGCCCAGCTCAGGACGTCGATGCCGTCTTCGATGGCGGCGGGCACGGGGTGCTCGGGCAGCAGGCGGTAGTCGACGCTCAGCACTTGCATCTGGCCAAACTGGCACAGCAGGCGGCAGGGTTCATCGTGGGTGTCCAGATCGCCGACCAGCATGCCCCCGCCATGAAAAAACACCATCAGCGGCAGAGTGTGGCTGGTCTCGGCGCTGGCCGTGTCCAGAATCGGGACATAGTGGCGCACGGCGGTGTGACCCGCGCGGGTCGGGACCAGATAGTTGTGCACCGCAGCCACGGCCGTGGGCAGACCGGCAAACATCGCCACGCGGTCGCGGAATTTTTGTCGGCTGCTGACCGGCTCGAAATTGCCGACATTGCTGCTGCCGACCAAGCCATTGATGGCCAGCAGCAACTGCAACTGCGGCTCCAGCGTCGGGTGCAGATTTTTATAGCCACAGGCGCGTGCCAGCATGCGCAGGGTGTCGTCGGG
>JASLJP010000107.1 GCA_030152425.1 Aquirhabdus sp. | reverse complement strand
CTTTAGTATTGAACGCGAAGCGTTGACCGGCCTGTTGATCATGCTCGCCCCTTTTGCGCCGCATATCGCTCAAGATTTGCTGGCAAAATTGGGAATCGATGTCACCGCAGCAACGTTTCCGCTGGTCGATGAAAGCGCTTTGATCCGTGCCAGTCAAAACATCATGGTGCAGGTCAATGGCAAACTGCGCGGCAAGCTTGAAGTCGCACTCGACATCGCCGATAGCGATTTGATTGCACTGGCGAAGGCTCTGCCAGACGTACAGAAGTTTTTGACCGGCGTACCGAAAAAAGAAATCGTCGTCAAAAACCGTCTGGTGAATTTGGTCGTCTAAGACAACGCGTGCGTCACATCTTAACCGCGTCTGCAATACACGCATCGCGGTTGAGATTGAACTAAACATCTCTTGTCATGCAATATTGTTCTGTGGTGCACTGAGCGGGTCGCCCGCAATCTCTTTAATTTAAAATCGGATATTCAAGATGATCGATGCCCAAACACCCACCCCCCGGATCCGAAATCGTGTACAGCAGTGCATCGTTTTGGCTTTGGTACTATTGCTCGGTGCTTGTGGCTTTCAACTGCGCGGATCCGACAGCATTCCAGAAAACTTCCGTCACCTACGCGTCGCTGTACCCGGCGGAACACCGCTGGAGTCATGGATCCGTGCAGAGCTGATCGCCTACCGGGTCACGTTGGATGAGCCGGGAACTCCACGGTTGCATGTGATCGCCGTCCGTCCAACGCGCAACCAACTGGTCGGCAATATTACCGAAGTGGAAGTCGGGGTCGAAGTGGACTTCCAGCTTGAAGATGCACAGGGCGTACCACTTACCGCCGTCCGTACAGTTGCCACGCGTCGTAGCTACCAGTATGACATCAATACGGTCGGCATCCAGAGCCAGCAAGAAGAGCGCCTCACCCCTGAGCTGTACCAAGAAGCCGCCCAGCAAATCGTCCGCCAGATGGCAACGGGTCGCCTACCCGCAGCCCGCTAATAGATCACGGAGATGAAAGCCGACTATAGCAATGCCAGCAAACGCATCAAGGATGCCAAGGGTGTTTGGCTGCTGCATGGTGATGAGCCGCTTTTGGCACAAAGCCTGCTGGATCAGTGCCGACAACATTGGCGCGCTCAGGACATCGAGCGTCAGCGGGTCGATATTACCGCAGCCAGCGACTGGCGTGAGGCTCTAGGATTACTCGATAATTTATCGTTATTTGCCAGTACGATGGCGCTCGAGATCCACGGCACACACAAACCCGATACAGCAGGCATGCAGGCTTTGGAGCGCTTTATCCACTCTCCCGGGGACAATCTGCTGCTGATCAATATGCCCAAACAGGATAACGCAGCACAAAAAACCAAATTTTTCCAACTCATCGAGGCCAACGGCCTCATCGTCCCCTTGATGTTACCAGGCGAACGTGAACGCCAATCATTTTTGAGCGATCAAGCCATCAAGCTCAAAATCGAGCTCTCCCCTGCGGCCTGGAATGCCTTACTGGCGCAGACTGAAAACAATCTTCTCGCAGCGCACCAAGCTTTGGTCCGACTGTCTTTCCTGACCAGTGGCAGCGGACTGATTGATGTCGAACAACTTTTGCCGGCACTCTCTGATCAGTCGCGTTATAGTTTATTTGATCTGTCTGATGCAGCGCTGGGGGGCGATGTGGAACGCACGGTGCGCATCCTGAACTATTTGTTTGAATCCGGTGAAGCGGACTCATTGATCCTGTGGACCCTGTCGCGCGAGATGCGCCTGTTGATTCAATTGCTCGATCAGCCGAACCCCAATTTTCAAGCACTTGGCATTTGGTCCAACCGGCAAGGCCTTTATCAGAAAGCTATACGCCGGGTAAAACGCAGTCATACTCAAGGATGGCTGGATCTACTGCTGCGCTGTGATCAAGCGATCAAAGGTGTTGGTGTAGAAAAAACACAGGATTTGCTTTTGCAGGCTGCAGTGGCTTTGGCCGGACTCACCTTGTTTGACCACGCCATTTGACGTTGAGTCAACCAATCACGATCACGATGAATAATAATAGGGGGCTTCACATGCGTTACACACCTCAAATCATCCTTTTGACCTTGCCACTATTGCTGCTTTCCGGCTGCCAAACCATGACAGCGGGTGAGTGCCAGACTGCAGACTGGTTCAAACTGGGGCAACAAGACGGTAACGCCGGACAAGAAGACATCTTGGGTAAACGGCTGGATAGCTGCAACACCAACAAAGTTCCTGTTGCCGATAGCGCGACGAGTGCCTATCGGCAAGGCTACGCCGAAGGTCTACGCTATTATTGCTTGCCCAAACGCATCCAAGACGATGCGGTCAACGGCCGCGATCATATCTATGTCTGCCCACTGGCAGCGCAGCCTGGTCTGCGCCCTGCGCTGAAGGCTGGCTTGCGCGTCTATGAAGACAAGCAGCATATCGACCAGTTAAACAACGAACAAAGCACCTTGACCAGTGAACTCAAGGACCCCAGAACTTCAGATAGCCGCGCGCGCGATATCCGTCGTCGACTACACCATCTGCGCGGTGAGATAGACGATGCCATGTATGAGTTGCGCTACGCACGTTCGCTGCTGATGCCTTAATAATAAGTCGACATGCATGTCACGATACTGAAATACAAACATCTCTGCGGCAAGGATTGCTACACTGCTATGATGACTATATCCAACGCTGTTATGGATTCGCATGACGACACATAGCACTAAATACTTCGTCATCGTCGCGCTGACGCTGTCGCTGCTGCTCCATCTGATCACCGCAGTACCGGTAATGTGGGATGGTGATCTGTCTTGGGAAACGATTACAGCACTCGTGCGGGAAAAAATCCACCAGTTGGTCCATCCCGACACACCTGATCAAGTGCTCGAACGCAAGAAAGCCAAAGCCATCCCGCATGTCACACTCAAGCTCGGCTCGCCCCCAGCTAGCCAAGCACATATGCCGAATATCATGACCATCCGTCTGATCCACGATATTCCTCCAGCGCCTAAGCCTGTGGTTGCACAGACCATCATCAAACCCCACGGGCCAGCCAAAGCAAAGCCGATGAAGAGGCCACTACCGAGCGCGGCGGATCAACGCGAACAAGCCAGTAGTAATCTGTATGATGAACTGATGAACGCACCTAGCCCCAAGGCAGTGCCGCCTGCAGACGACTCGGTGAATAGCACCATCCAAGTGGCACTCGATAGCGAAGACAAAACAGACCGGAGCTACAGCCTAAAAAACAGTCTCATTGATGACTCCACGGTACACATAGAGGCATCGGCAGAACCCATCAAAGCCCCTAAATCGAAAATCCCAATTCCGACCAACGAGCCACCGACCTTCCCTGTACAGTTACAAGCTACCTATCGCACATCCGTCAATGGATTTGGGGTGAACTTGGACAGCGAGTGGCGTATGGAAGGACGGCGTTACAATGTCACTCAGCAAGGCAGTGTGTTTGGTTTTCACGGCATCGTCAGTAGTGACGGCAATCTCACTGAACAAGGCCTGCAACCCGAATACTTTCAAATCTCGATCAACAATAAAGTCTGGCGCTTCGCTAAATTTGACCGTCAAAGTATGATCATGACCTACGGTCGAACGACCAAGCCAAAGACCATGCCCTTTAATAATTCGATTCAAGACATCACCAGCCTGGGTTTTCAAATGGCTTTGGCCTATGGCGACAAAGCCCAAGACATCCAACTCACGATGGGCACGGGCATCTATAACCTGCATTTTGAGCTGACGGATGAAGAGCTACTCAAGCTCCCAGTGGGTAAGGTACGCACCATCCGCGTCAAAGGCGTCAGTAGTGGTGGTAATAGCGTAGTAACCGCAGATGTTTGGCTCGCACCCGACTACCGCAATATGCCGGTCAAAATCAGGGTCAACTGGGAAAGCTATAAAATCGAGCTCAGCTTGAGCTCGCTTGCGATCGAAGGCAAAACTATCTTTGGTAAAAAACCGCAGGCCGCACCTGAGCAGCAGACCATGCCCAGTAACTTTGCACCTAAACTCGAGGGCACACCAGATCAGTTGCCCCAGTTACCGGATGAGTTTTAAAACACATAGCAACCAGCAGGCTCGTGCTATACCGCTGGCGCATCCTATTCAGCATGTACGGCGTATGTTATAACTAGTGCCACATGGGAAAAACACGGGTCGTGTCATGGAAGAGTTAACCACTGTGTGTCCGAAATGCGGCGGCACACACTTTAAAGTCATCCCCCACCCTGACCGCAAGGATAGAATCACCGGTGCAACCTGCCTCAAGTGCAATTACTTCCTGAGTCCACTCGAAGTCGTCGAAATCTCAGAGAACCAGCAAGGCATCGCGATCACCCCACTACCCGCAGGGAAAACGACGCCAAAGCGATCTCAGTGAAACAGCCCCCACAGCCAGCTAATACTAAAATACATAAACAGACCCATGATCAGCAGCACGATCACTCCCAATAAATCAGGGATATGCAGCCACAGCCACGTCACGACAGGGTTGCGCCAGAATCCAGACTGCTGCTGACGCGCCTCGAGCATCCGATGCAGGATCGGATGATCCATATGCGCCGTACTTTGCACACCATGCACCTCACGCAGATGAGTATGGACGATGTCGAGCGCACGCCGACTCGGGCGCACAAAAATATCGGAAATGTCACCAATCACCGGAATCCAGCCGATCCCTAGATCCAGCAATGCCAATCGCAGTGCGGGCATTAATTTATGCATGGGCACTCCAATCTGCCATGCTTTGAAGATGGCGACAAACGTCAAGCCCAAGCCCGTCAGATCCCCGACAACCGGAATCGTCCCAATAGCAGCATCCAGACCGATACCTTGCCGGGTAAACGGGATACGGACGAGACCGTCCATCATATTGGTATAAGTTGCCAGTTGGCGCTCTAGGACAAGCGCTTCAGTTTTGGTGATTGTTTTAGGCATGAGCGCATCTTCTTCTAATATCCAAAAACCAAGTGTAATCGAGACGATACCGCATGCTGTATAGGAATTTTGTTGGTGTACGCGACGTAAAAAAGCCTCTGAGACGTTACCGTCACAGAGGCTCATTTCGCTGTGCGATCAGCCTAATCGGCTAATACAGCAAACATATTACATCATACCGCCCATACCGCCGCCCATGCCGCCCATATCAGGCGCCGAGCCTTTTTCTTCTGGGAAGTCGGTGATCATGGCTTCGGTCGTCAGCATCAGACCTGCAACAGACGCTGCGTTTTCCAATGCGGAGCGGGTGACTTTAGCTGGATCAAGAATACCCATCTCGATCATGTCGCCGTATTCTCCGGTTGCTGCGTTGTAGCCAAAGTTACCTTTGCCATTTTTAACCGCATTCACAACGACAGATGCTTCTTCGCCCGCGTTGGTGACGATTTGACGCAGTGGAGACTCCATTGCACGGCGCAGAATATTGATACCGGCTGTTTGGTCATCGTTGATGCCTTTGAGGCCATCAAGCGCTGCTACAGCACGTACCAGTGCGACACCACCACCTGCAACTACACCCTCTTCTACCGCTGCGCGAGTCGCATGCAGGGCATCATCCACACGGTCTTTCTTCTCTTTCATTTCGACTTCTGTTGCAGCGCCGATTTTGATCACAGCCACACCGCCCGCGAGTTTTGCAACGCGCTCTTGCAGTTTTTCGCGGTCATAGTCCGACGTTGCTTCTTCGATTTGATGACGAATGGTTTGGACACGGGCTTCGATTT
>JASLJP010000141.1 GCA_030152425.1 Aquirhabdus sp. | reverse complement strand
CGTTTTTTAATCTTAAAGGCTTCCGAGCGACGGCTATCGGCAGGATAGGACGACGGTGCACGGCGGTTTGGCGCGTGGGTGGTGCGCTGACGCGGCTCACTGGCGGTGGTCCGCTCGCTGCTGCGTTCGACTTTTTGCTCTGTTGCACTGCGTTTGCGTTCGGCTTTGTGCTCTGCACCACTGCGTTGTTCCGGACGGCGCTCACCTGCGCGTTCACTACTGCGACCTGCAGGACGGTCAGACCCACTGCGACCGGAGCGGTCTACACCGGCTGGGCGCGTGCGCTCGTCCGAACGACCGCTGCTGCGTTCGCGGGTGCGGCCGTTGCCTTGGTCAGTGCCTGATCCTTTCGGGTTAAACCCGTCGTTTGACGATGAATCATCCGATGAACGGCGTTTTTTTGCAGGTGTAGCGTTATTAGTTGTCATGAAAATGTATGCTTGCAGCCAAAGGTTTGCTATAGTCGGCGCACGGAAAACGGTCTAACCTGCTTAATGCCTTGTACATCTACACGTGCAAGGGTCAAGCAAAAACGGCTATCCGGACAAATACGCCCCGTCGAGGCTTTCTAGTATATCGACAAAACCCGTCGTTGCTTGCTCATTCCACGCAGATTTATGTATACAGCGTATATATCAGTCATCTATAGAAGAGTAACAACACGGTTAACGGTTTTTTACGGCCTGCTGATCATTTACAGCGGCGTAAAACGGCCACAAATTGAAACCGATGCACACCAGACAGGTTGATTGCCTGCATTTGCATCGATGAGTGATTGCGGTTTTAGCCTTAGAGCGGCATCAAGCGCGCAGTGATACTGGCAGCATACTTACAACATGCCTGCATAATTTAGAGTGTCAGCAGCCCCTTTGCCGCAAAGCGACCCCGCCATGAATTGATGTGAGTGCTGCTCACCAGAATACCTATTTTGCTGGCATAAACACATGAATGCTTGCCAGCAAAAGGACGACTTTTGAGATATGCGTAGCGGCGCAAGCCGGCTTTGATGAATTTAACAACACCAACACCATGCCTTACACCCATGGTTTGACAGTCACGCTTTTACCAAAGGCGGCCGTTGTTAACGTTTCATAACGCACTGTTATTTCTAGTCTTGCCAGATGTTAGCTGTTTAAGTGGTCTAGCAAGCAACCCTCGTCTGTCGTGTGTGTCGCACCAAAAAGGTGTCACACTGCAATGAAACGTATGCTGATTAACGCGACTCATGCCGAAGAAATTCGCGTCGCTCTGATTAATGGTCACCGTCTATATGATTTTGACCTTGAAAACCGCACCCGCGAACAAAAAAAATCCAATATCTACAAGGGTCGTGTCACCCGCGTAGAACCCTCCCTCGAAGCAGTCTTTGTCGAATATGGCTCCCAGCGTCAGGGTTTCCTGTCGATGCGCGAAATCGCCAATTCGTATTTGCTCAAAGACCCGCGCTCGACCAGCAATATCCGTGAACTCATCACCGAAGGCACCGAGCTGCTCGTTCAGATTGAAAAAGAAGAACGTGGCAACAAAGGCGCTGCGCTGTCGACCTTCATTTCCCTTGCCGGTCGTTATTTGGTCTTGATGCCAAACAACCCGAAAGGCGGCGGCATCAGCCGTCAGATCGCGGGCACCGTGCGCGAAGAAATGAAAGAAATCCTGTCGGCGCTCGACGTGCCACGCGCCATGAGCGTGATCGTGCGTACCGCTGGTATCGGTCGTAGCCAAGAAGAGCTGCAACTCGATCTGCAACATCTGTTGGGTCTATGGCAACAAATCGGTGGTCTGGCGGCATCTGGCCCATCGCCGATGCTGGTTCATCAAGAAGCCGGTGTGGTTACCCGTGCCGTCCGCGACTATCTGCGCGACGACATCGGCGAGATCCTGATCGATAATGAACAAGCCTATAACGAAGCCTATAGCTTCGTGCAGCAAGTCATGCCGCATCAGATCGACAAGATCAAAAAACATCTGGCCAATGAGCCGCTGTTTGCCAGCTTTGGTATCGAAAGCCAAATCGAAACGGCCTATCAACGCGAAGTGAAACTGCCATCGGGCGGTTCGATCGTGATCGACCAAACCGAAGCGCTGGTATCGATCGACATCAACTCGGCCAAAGCGACACGCGGCGCCGACGTTGAAGACACTGCACTGAACACCAACCTCGAAGCGGCCGATGAAATCGCACGCCAACTGCGTCTGCGTGACATGGGCGGTCTGGTCGTTATCGACTTTATCGACATGGGCAAAGATCGCAATCAACGTGCCGTTGAAGCGCGTCTGAAAGAAGCCACCCAAAGCGACCGTGCCCGTATCCAGTTTGGTTCGCTGTCACGTTTCGGCCTGCTGGAAATGAGCCGTCAACGTCTGCGTCCATCTCTGGAAGAAGCGACCGGCTACGTCTGCCCACGCTGCCATGGCACCGGCATGATCCGTGACCTGCGCTCGCTGTCACTGTCGATCATGCGTGCGATTGAAGAGATCGCGCTGCGCGAACGTCAAGGCGAAGTCCAACTGCAAGTGCCGATTGAAATCGCGGCATTCTTGCTCAATGAAAAGCGCGACTCGCTGGTTTATCTGGAACAAAGCAGCCGCTGCCGCATCACCATTTTGCCGCATCCGCATCTGGAAACGCCGCATTACCACATCAGCTTTAACCGCGAAGGCAATGCACCGGCCAGCTATGAGCTGATCGAACGCACCGATGCACTGGGCTACGATACCGACTGGCA
The DNA here is from genome assembly GCA_030152425.1 of Aquirhabdus sp. Lineage (GTDB taxonomy): Bacteria > Pseudomonadota > Gammaproteobacteria > Pseudomonadales > Moraxellaceae > Aquirhabdus. Next base: position 7,458 of record JASLJP010000141.1, on the reverse strand, counting down.
ACAGCCAAACGCCGTCGCACCTGCACCGCGCCAACAAGGCAACAAGCAACAACGCGACGGCAACCGCGCCCCTGCGCAAGCAGCCGCTGCCGCACCTGCCCAAGCAGCACAACAATCCAAAACGCAGTTTGCGTGGTTGGAAAACCTGTTCACCCCACGCCAAGCGCGTCCGCAAGGCACCAGCAGCAATGATGCCGCCAGCGCGATCGAGCAACTGGTCAACGGTGGCGCAGTCAGCCGTGGTCTGTATGGCGAAATCAGCACCCCTGCCCCACGCGAGCGTCAAGAACGCACCGAGCGCAATGTCGACGTTGCAACCAACGCCTATGCAACAGGGACACCCGCCGTTGGTGTCCAATCTGCACCGGCGCAAAATGGTAACGGACAAAACGGTGGTCAGAAGCGCGACCGCAACAACCGCAACCGCCGTGGCCGTGACAACAACGCCGCAGGCAGCAACGCCGCCAGCGACACCAATGTCAATAGCAATGAAGCCGCATATGCAGCACCTGCTGCTGACGTCGCATTCGGTGACGACGCACCGGCACCCCGTCATCGCAACCGCCGTGGCCAGAACGAACCCCGAGAAGAGCGTGACAACCGTGAAGGTCGCGAAGGCCGTGAAGCCAATGGCAACGTTGCCAGCAGTAGCGAAGACAGCAACGGCAATGCACCGGCACGCCGTGAACGCAACAGCAACCGTAACAGCCGTGGCCCACGTCAACGCGACGCCAGCCTGCTGGAAACGAGCGGCAACACTGCAGCACGTGACGCAAATGCTGAAACCGCGCAAGACGATGCCAACGATCCGCTGGCAACGCGCACCATCAGCAATCGACCAGAGCGCAACAATGCCAATCTGGTGACATTTGATGTCGCAGGCGATGCACCGGCGACCAGCAGCAAGCTGGGTCGTGATGCGGAAACTGCCGTTTCTGCACAACACGTGCAAGAAAACCAAACTGCGCCGCAAGTTGCAGCAGCGCACGACGCCCCTGCGCTATCGACTGAAGAAATCCCCCGCGCCGGCAACGATCCGCGTGAGCGTCGTCGTCGCCGTGACCTCGGTCTCGACCAGCCTCAAGCTGCCGCGACTGCAGCGGTTGCTGCCGTAGAAAGCTACGAGCCGGTCACCGTACAGGGTTCAGTCGGGGACTATGTCCGTGACGTACTCGGCGCGGAAGGCACTGAACTGCTGGCAGAAGGACGCGTCGTTGAAGCGTTCCTCAAGGCACTCAAAGGCCGTTTGGTCATCACTGAAGCAGCGACCCCTGTCGTCGCAGACGTCGTGGAGGCCGCACCGGTTGTGGTCGAAGCGCCCGCTGTGGCCACTGCAGCGGCGTCATTGCCACCGATGACAACCGAAGTGATTGCCCCACCAGTCGCCGACCGCCCACGCGCCGCCAATGACCCGCGTATGCGCCGTCGTCTGGCTGCCGAAGCGGCTGCACGCGCTGCTGCAGGACTCCCACCGTTGGAAGAAGTTGCCATTGAAGCCGAGGCATCTGTCGTAGAAACTACCGCCGCTGCAAGCACGGAGACTGAAGTTCAGCTCGAAGCTGCTGACGTCGCTGCGGGAGAAGCAAGCGTAGATGCAGCCACTGCGCCTGTCGCCGATGGCCTGCAAGCCGCGCTGATTTTTCCAGCCGACGAACAGCCGGTAGCAGATGCAGCCGTTGTGACCGATGACTCGGCAGCCGATGTAGAAGCTGTCGACAGCGAGCATGACGACGAAGGCGACGACATCGAAGATGAAGCCGAGCAAACTGACGATGCACTGGAACCAGAAAGCGCAAATGCTGATGGCCGTCCACGCCCACGTCGCACACGTACCGGTGGTCGCCCACCCAAAAAGCGTGCACCAGTCGTCGAATAAGCTAAAATATGACTTATCACTGAATTCATTCGGTGATAAGTTGTTTTTCCGATGAGTTCCGCCACTCATGACGCGGATACCACCGGATGGGGGGTGCTTTACTGCAGTCAGCATTTAGACATACCGACAGCAGCAAAGCAGGTTTAGACAGAATATTAGGAATCCATTTATGCGTTTATTCACACGTAAAGCAGCTCACGCCGATGTTATTACTTTGCCTGACGTCATCGAAAGGGTTCCCAATCTCCTCAAAAAACTGCCCCATGTCATTGAAGGCTTGATCTTAAGCTATGACACTCGCCAAACCAAAGCCATGGGCTTTGGTGTCGAATTTGAAAAAGCCGTCCGTGCCAATCCGTACGGCATCGCCCTGTATTATCGCGACGTGCAATACACCTATACCCAGCTCAATGAGTGGGCTAACCGCATCGCCCATTTCCTGCTGGCCAAAGGCATCAAAAAAGGCGACTCGATTGCCGTCTTTATCGAAAACCGTCCAGAGCTGCTGGTCACCACCGTGGCCTTGGCCAAAATCGGCGCGATTGCCGCATTGGTTAACTGCTCACAAACGGCCAAAGGCCTGACCCACAGTATCAATCTGGTCAAACCGAAAATGGTCATCGTCGGTGATGAACTGGTCGGCCCGATCGAAGACGTCCGTAGCACGCTAGAAATCCCTGCCGAGAATTTCTACTGGTTCGCCGATGCGGACACCCGTAAACCGAACCTGCTTGACCTTGCGCCCAAAGGCTATATCAACATTGCTGATGCGATCGCCGGTGAAGCCAAGTTCAACCCGCCGACCACCAACCAAGTGTTCCATGGTGATGGGCTGTTTTACATCTATACCTCGGGCACCACTGGCCTGCCGAAAGCCGTGGTGTTCAAGCATGGCCGCTGGATGAAAGGCTATGGCGCATTCGGCTATATCATGAATCTGAACAAAGACGACATCATGTACGTCACTCTGCCGTTCTATCATGCAACGGCGATGGTCGTCTGCTGGTCGGCAGTGATCGCCGGTCAAGGCGGCCTCGCCCTGCGCCGTAAATTCTCCGCCCGCGAGTTCTGGTCGGATGTGCGCAAATATGATGCCTCCGCCATTGGCTACGTTGGTGAGCTATGCCGCTATCTGATGGACTCCCCTGCCAGCCCGGCAGATCGCCAGCACCGTGTTACCAAAATGGTCGGCAACGGCATGCGCGCCAGCATCTGGCACGAGTTCAAAGAGCGCTTTGGGGTCAAAGAAGTGTATGAGCTGTACGGTTCGTCTGAAGGCAACGTCGGCTTTAGCAACATCTTTAACTTTGAAAACACCGTAGGTTTCTCCCCGACGCCCTACTCGATCGTCAAATACGACCAAGAAGCAGGCGAGCCAGTACGCAACAAAAAAGGCTTTATGGTCAAGGTTGCACGTGGCGAAAGCGGTCTGTTGATCGGTAAGATCAGCCCATCGTCACCGTTCGACGGCTATACCGATCCTGAAAAAAACAAAGCCACCATCTTGGAAAACGTCTTTGCCAAAGGCGACAAATACTTCAACACCGGCGACCTGATCCGCGATCTCGGCTACCGTCATGCCCAGTTCGTCGACCGTCTGGGTGACACCTTCCGCTGGAAAGGCGAAAACGTCTCGACCACTGAAGTGGAAAATCAGGTCTCTGAATTCCCGGCGATCTCTGAAGCCGTGGTGTATGGCGTCGAGATCCACGGCACCAACGGCCGCGCCGGTATGGCCGCGATCACGCCGCATGAAAACACCGAGATCGACTATGCCGAGCTGCTGACCTTCCTCAAAGGCCATCTGCCGCCGTTTGCCGTACCGGTTTTCCTGCGCCTGCAAGCCAAGATGGAAACCACCGGAACGTTCAAGTATCAAAAGAACACCCTGAAGAAAGAACACTTCGACCCCGCCCTGACCAGCGATCCACTGCTGGTCTGGCTGCCAGGTACAGACACCTACACGCCGGTCACCGCCGAAGTATTTGCCAACATTGAAAAGTGCCAATACCGCTTCTAATTCCAGCAGCGCGGCAACAGATCAAGGGTGACGTCATGCGTCGCCCTTTTTTATGGCGCTTGCATCGTTATTCCAATCGTTTTCAACAGCATACGCTTTTCAGTTGCTGCGGCTGTTTTTGGCTTGTTTTATCCACAAACTGCCCAATTCCTAGCCAGACCAGCGGCAAAACGGCTTTTTTATGCACAATCAAACCGATGGGGCTTTAGTTTTACTTGCCTTTGTCCTGAAAATTGATAGAATGTGCGCTCACAGAAAACGGGTCGTTAGCTCAGTCGGTAGAGCAGTTGACTTTTAATCAATTGGTCGCAGGTTCGAATCCCGCACGACCCACCATCTGTGAATAGATTCCAAAAAGCCTCTGCATTGCAGAGGCATATTTTATGCCTGAAATTTAAGGTATCGCGGCGACCGGAAAAATGGCAAGATTACGCCGAGCTCAATGCACGCCTATTTTAACGTCCTAGGGAGAGCGACGCATGAATAGACCCCTCCGTGTCGCCATCGTCGGCGCCGGACCTGCCGGCATGTATGCCGCCGGCCATCTACTGGAAGGCCCGGGAGGCACCTACCTCGACGGCCGTCTACAGCGCCTCAGTGACCGCGCCATCGAAGTCGATGTCTACGAACGGCTGGCCACCCCTTGGGGGCTGCTGCGCCACAGCGTCACCGCCGATCAATCCGATTCAGATACGCACACTGTTTTTGAACATATCGCGGCACGTAAAGGCTTTCGCTATTTTGGCAACATCGAAGTCGGCAAGCATGTACAGCCGCAAGAACTGGCGACGTGGTATGACGCGGTCATCTATGCCTTTGGTGCATCTAACGACAGCCGACTGAACGTCCCCGGCGAAGATCTGCCCGGCAGCCTCTCGGCACGCGTATTTGTCGCGTGGTGCAGTGGCCATCCCGCCTACCGCGATGCGCCCATCGACCTGACCCAGCAGCGTGTAGTCATCGTCGGAAATGGTAACGTCGCCATGGACGTCGCCCGTATCCTGACGCAACCCATCGACGCGCTCGACGCAACGGATATCGCCGCTCATGCCTTAGATGCCCTGCGCAGCAGCAGTGTGCGCGAAGTTGTCCTGCTCGGCCGCCGCGCACCGATCCACGCCGCATTCAACAATCCTGAACTCGAAGAACTGGGCGAACTCGAAGGTGTGGACATCATCGTCGAAAAAGCCGACCTGCCTAACCTGCATGATGCCATCGCGGAAGGTGCCGACACCGCCACCCTGCGCAAGATCGCGACCCTGCAGCGCTATAGCAACCTAAAGCCGAGGGGTCATGATCGTCGTATCGTGCTGCGCTTTCTGACCTCCCCGATCGAACTGCTGGGTAAAAACCAAGTCAGCGGCCTACGCGTCTCGTGCAACCAGCTCAAACACGACGAAGACGGCAAATGGCATACAGCAGCGACGGGAAAAGAAATCGTGATCGAATGCGGTCTGGTACTGCGCGCCATCGGCTATTTTGGCACGCCCTTGGCTGGCGTTCCATTTGATGAAGAGCGCGGCATCATTCCCAATGCCGATGGCCGAGTGATCAAAGAGGGTAAGCCGTTGGTCGGTACCTATGCGACGGGCTGGATCAAGCGCGGCCCACGTGGCATCCTCGGCACCAACAAGAAATGCTCACGTGACACCGTACGCGCCCTGCTGGCCGATGCCGAAGCAGGTCTGCTGCCTGGTGAGACCACACTGGACGGCTTGCACATCGAGCAAATCCTGCGTACCCGCCAGCCCGCACTCATCGACCAGCTCGGCTGGCTGCGGATCGATGATATCGAGCGCCAGAGCGGCCGCGAACCGAGTAAGCCGCGCGCCAAGCTCACCGAAATCGACGCCCTGCTGCACGCCGCCGGTCTGTCCTCCTAGTCAATCGCGATGAAAAAAAACCGTAACAATACGGTTTTTTTACGATAGCTTTGTTATGATCGGGTCAGAAAGTTATATTGCTACATCAAAGGGTTGTTAGCTCAGTTGGTAGAGCAGCGGACTCTTAATCCGTAGGTCGTAGGTTCGAGCCCCACACAACCCACCAGATTTAACGTCTAGCCAGCTAGACCATCCAAAAAGCCCTGAGTGCTCAGCCCTCAGGGCTTTTTTGTATTCTCAAGCTCACATAGCCATAAAAAATCCCCACCGGAACGATGAGGATTTTTTAAAGCAGCGTGGCATTCGCAGCGATTATGCGTGTGAATATTGCTCCGCGACCACGGCTGTCTCGGCAGCTCCCGCATCATTGGCGCTGGGTGGTGTACCTGTATGGGGATTCGCCGGACGTTTGAGGCCGAGATTCTCACGATAGGTCTTGCCGGTGTATTCGGTGCGGAATAAGCCACGGCGCTGTAGCTCAGGGACGACCAAATCGACAAAATCTTCAAAGCCGGTTGGCAGTAGCGGCGGCACGACGTTAAAGCCATCGGCGCCTTTTTCGACAAACCACTGCTCGATGGTATCTGCGACTTGCTTGGTCGAACCCACGACCTGGATATGGCCTTTGGCCACACTAAAACGCAGAACCAACTGACGAATCGTCAGGTTATCACGCTTGGCCAGCTCGACCATCTGATGGAAGCGGCCTTTGCCCGACTCCGGCTCCGGCAGATCGGGTAATGGGCCATCCAGTGGGTAGTCTGACAGATCCACACCGGCGACTTCGACACCATGGCTAAAGTCCACGGCGTTCTGCAGCTCTTCAAACTTGTCACGCGCTTCTTGCTCGCTGGCGGCGACAACCACGGACAACCCCGGAGTGACTTTCAGCTCATCTGGATCGCGGCCATATTTGGCCATACGGCCTTTGACATCGGCATAGTAGGCCTGCGCGACGGCCAGCGACTGCGCGGAGGAATAGGTCATCTCGGCGATCTTGGCAGCGAACTCGCGACCGACGTCAGAGTTACCCGCTTGCACGATCACCGGATAGCCTTGGATCGGCCGGGCGATATCGAGCAGCCCTTCAGTGTTGAAGTATTTGCCATCGTATTTCACTTCGTGGGCGCTTTCGGGATTAAAGAACACGCCGCGCGCGCGATCTGGATGGTCGTAGGTATCGTCATCCCAGCTGTTCCACAGCGCCTTGGTAATGTTCAGAAACTCATCGGCACGCTCATAGCGCTCGGCATGGGTCCGTGGCCCTAGGCCAAAGTTCTTGGCGGTCGAGTCGGAAAACGACGACACCACGTTCCATCCGGCACGTCCGCCACTGATATGGTCCAGCGAGGCGAATTGGCGGGCGATGTTGTACGGGGTGGTGTAATTGGTATTGGCGGTGGCAACCAGACCGATGTCTTTGGTCACGGCGGCAATCGCAGACAGCAGGGTAAACGGTTCAAACTGAAAACTGCCATTTTGGTGGCTTTGTTTTTCTAAATTCTTGGCACTACGGCCAATAAAATCGGCCAAAAAGAAGGTATCAAATTTTCCTTTCTCTGCCAGCTGAGCCATCTTGATCCAGTAGGCGACATCAGGTCGGCCACTATCACGCGACGATGGGTGGCGCCATGCCGCTGGATGATGACCAAAGCGCATGAAGAAGGCATTCAAGATCA
>JASLJP010000110.1 GCA_030152425.1 Aquirhabdus sp. | reverse complement strand
CAGTTTGAGGTGTATTACCAAGCCAAGATGGATGCCCACAGCCAGCGTATCATCGGTTTTGAGGCGCTGGTGCGCTGGAACCACCCGGAAAAAGGGCTGGTGGCACCGGCGCTGTTTATCGGGCTGGCAGAGGAGATCGGGGTGATCGGTCAGCTCGGGGCGTTTGTGCTCGATCAGGCCTGCGCCCAGATCAAGGCTTGGGCGCAAGCCGGACATGATATGACGGTATCGGTCAATGTCTCGGCGCAGCAGCTCCAGCGCGGCAATTTCATCTCGACCCTCGACCGCGCACTTAAAAAACATCAGATCCCGCCCAAACGGCTGGAGCTGGAGATCACCGAAAGTCTGCTGATGGATGAGCGCGACAAGGTGCGCAGCATGCTGCAGGAGATCAAGGCGCGCGAGGTGACCATCGCGCTGGATGACTTTGGCACCGGCTACTCGTCGCTGTCCTATCTGGGGCTGTTTCCGATCGACGTGATCAAGATCGACCGCTCGTTTGTGATCCAGATGATCAGCAACCAAGAGCAGCAGGCCATCGTGCTGGCGATCCTCGCCATGAGCCATGCGCTGAAAATGGCGGTGGTGGCGGAAGGTGTCGAGACCTTGGAGCAGGCGCGTTTTCTGCGTGATCAGGGCTGTGATGTGCTGCAGGGCTATCTGGTGAGCAAGCCGATCCCGGCGGCGGCGGCCACTGCCCTGCTGACGCAACCGGTGCAGGCCGTGGTGGGGCTGTGAGCCGCCAGCGGTCAGGGGGTGAGTTGACAGTTTAAAGCCAACAATGGCATAAATGGCCTTTAGGATCATCGTATTGCGTTGGGCTATTCGCCTAGACTGTCAGCCTTTGGCGGCAGCGGCATACACCATGGCCAATGCACACTCACTACAATGACATCTGACCTACAGCGGGCAGCAATGATGCAACTGATTTCCTATAATTCATCGAGCTATATACGTTTCCTCCATCCGTTTACCCTCCTCGTTCTGACTCTGTCGCTCATGCTCGGCGCGGGTTGCTCGCGCAAGCTGGAATCGGTCACGATCTCCCCCAATCCCAAAGACATGCCGATGGGCGTGACCCAGCAGTTTACCCTGCAGGGCAATTACTCTTTTGGCAAACACGTGGCGCTGCCTGCGGCCACGTGGAGCTCGTCAACCCCTGATGTCGCACAAGTCAGCGAAACGGGTCTGGTCACCGCGCAGCGTATGGGCACGGCAACCATCTCGGCGCTGTATGAGGGGGCGGCGGCGCAAATGCAGATCACGGTGGTCAATGCCGAGCTGACGGCGATCAAGGTCGTCCCCGATACCCAACTGGTCGTCCAAGGGCAGAGCCTGCAGATGAAGGCCATCGGCCACTATAGCGATGGCTCGGAGCGCGAGCATGTAGTGCTCAAACCCGAAGGCTATAATGACTATGTGTTTATGCCTGCCGCCAAATGGGACTCCAGCGACCAGAAGGTGGCGAGCATCAACCCCACCGGTCTGATCACGGTGCGGAGTCCGCAGGGATCGAGCAAGATCACCGCGACCATCGGCGACATCGTCGGCACGGCTGAAATCTTGGCAGAACCGGCCAAAGCAGACGCCGCACTGGCACCATAGGATTGTTCAATCTAAAAAAAACATGGTAGGGTTAGACTGCTGCGCGTATGGATGGGCGCAGCAGGGTGTATGAATCCACCCCCAAAACCGGTTTATCTTTAATAATAATGAATGGGCAACATCATGCAATGGATTGCAACGTGGCAACACTCGCATCGATCAATGTCGCGATTTGGCCTGACGGCGCTGCTGCTCTGCGCCCTGACCGGCTGTGACCGCAAACCACTGACCATCTCGCTGACCCCCAGCTCCGGCGTGATGGCGGTCGGCCTATCGCAGCAATTTACCGCCATAGGCCACTACAGCAATGGCAAAAACCTGCCGCTGACCGATGCCACATGGTCGGTGTCTAAACCCGATGTGATCTCGATCAGCGCGACCGGAGTGGTCACGGCCAAAGCGCCGGGCAAGGCGCAGGTGGTGGCACAGGTAGAAGGCTCTACCGTCCTGGCGACGGTGATGGTCACCCCGCTGGCGGTGCAGTCGATCATCCTTGAGCCGCTCGACCCGCGTATCCCGATGGGCAACACCCTGACCCTGACGCCCACCGTGACCTATACCAACCGCACGGTGCTGACCCTGCGCGATGGCGCCCAAGCGCCCGGTATCGAATACCACACACTCTGGCACTCGTCGAATGATGCGGTGGCCAGCGTGGATGTGAATGGGGTGGTGACCATGCACCAAGCCATCGGCTCGGCGACCATCACCCTGAGTCTGGGTGAGGTCGAAGCATCGGTGGTGGTCACCGCCGCGCAGCCGACCTTAAGCGCGCTGAGCATCACGGCGTCGCAGCCAGCCCGTAGCGGCGCTGATCCGAGTATCCTGTGGCTGCGTCGCGGGGAGTCGCTGCAACTAAATGCCAACGCTACCAACTCGACCGGCAGCAGCGTCACTGCAGACAAGCTGACCTGGGACAGCGATGATGCCTCGATCGTGGTGTTTCGCGGCCCGGGACTGATCACCGCCGTCAGCCCCGGCCAGACCCGCGTGTTTGTCAGCAGCGGCGGCGTGACCGGTGAACGCTCGGTGATGGTCGAGGAGTGAGGTGACGCAGTGGGGATCAATCTGACATCAAACTGTCAATCCAGCGGCGAATTATTCGGCTACACTCAACCCCATCCGGTCTATCGCTAACGCCCCACCCTCGCCCGTCTCAAGGACCCCACCATGGAGATACGCATCCAGCAGATTCTGTCGGTCAGTGGCCTGACGCTGCTGTCGTTGCTGCTGCTCGGTGCCGTGGTCTGGGGTAGCTGTGCGCTGTGGTTTCAGGGGGTCGCTAGCCCCGCATGGGCAAAGCCGCTCTTGATCGGCCTGTGGCTGGCGCTGGGGCTGTTTAGCCTGTGGCGGATCTGGACGGCGACCAGTGTCCTGCCCACCCTCGCCGCCTTTGCGCTGGTACTGGCGGGTCTGCTGGTGTGGTGGAGCACGATCAAACCGTCCAATGCGCGGGTCTGGGCGGATGATGTGGCCTATGTGCTGCAGCCGATGGTCAAGGGCGATGTGATCACCCTCAATCGGGTCCGGAATTTTAACTGGCGCACGACGACCGACTACGATCTGCGCTGGGAGTCGCGCAGCTATGACCTGAGCCAACTGGTCTCCGCCGACCTGATCCTCTCCTACTGGATGGGACCACAGGTGGCGCATACCTTGGTGTCGTTTGGCTTTGCTGATGGCAGCCATGTGGTGTTTTCGCTGGAGATCCGCAAGGAGCGCGGCGAGCAGTTTTCGGCCATAGGCGGCTTCTTTCGCCAGTTTGAGGTGGTGATGATCGCGGCCGATGAGCGCGATATCGTGCGCCTGCGCAGCAATGTGCGCGGCGAGCAGGTCTATCTGTATCGCCTCGATGTCCCGCAGGCCGATCTGCGCCTGATGTTTATGAACTATGTGGCGGAAGCCAATCAACTGATCAACACCCCGACCTTTTACAATACACTGAGCAGCAACTGTACGACCATCGTCTATGAACTGGCGCGGCGTGTGTCACCGACCCTGCCGCTGGACTATCGGCTGGTGCTGTCCGGCTATCTGGCCGAGTACGCCTTCGACGCCGGTGCACTGAGCAAGACGGTCGACTTTCAGACCCTCAAAACGCGCGGCTATATCAACCCGCGCGCTGTAGCAGCGGGCAATGATCCGCAGTTTTCCACCTTGATCCGGCAGGGTGTGCCGGGGATTCCCGCAACGACCACCGAGAGTACTGCCCGATGACCCTGCCGCCGATTCCCCTCCTGCGTACCGTGCTGCTCAGCCTGCTGCTGGCCGAGATCAGCGGCTGTGCGATGGTCAAGGTCAGTGAGATGAAACCGGCG
>JASLJP010000084.1 GCA_030152425.1 Aquirhabdus sp. | reverse complement strand
ACGCTCAACTTCGTCGTAATCAACTTCGCCCGTTTCAACATTTAGACCATATTGAATTGCATTATAGTTTTTACCTGAGAATGATACATGAGCGCCATGAGTCAAGTGACCACCATGCGCCAAGCTCATACCCAATACTGTATCGCCACCATTCAGCAATGCTAAAAATACAGCGCTGTTCGCTTGGCTACCTGCGTGTGGTTGAACGTTTGCATAGTCTGCACCGAACAATTCTTTCGCGCGATCAATCGCTAATTGTTCAATCACATCAACATGTTCACAGCCACCATAGTAGCGCTTGCCTGGATAGCCTTCGGCATATTTGTTGGTCAGGCTGGTACCTTGGGCTTCCATAACGGCTGGAGAACAGTAGTTCTCAGACGCAATCAGCTCAATATGTTCTTCTTGGCGTTGATCTTCTGCGGCAATGGCAGAGGCCAGTTCTGGATCAAATTCTTGGATAGAAATATTGGCAAACATGGGATACCCTCAAGGCAGTCAGCGAAAGTAGGAGCCAAAGGCTCTGCGAAGCGTCAAAATTAAGCGAGGGATTTTAGCACAATGTCAGGCGTAACTGAAAAAACTCTGCCGCCTAGCGATGAGATTTTTTCAGCCGATGTTGCAGGAAATGATAGCGGCAGCACCCCAAGGACACTGCTGCCGTAGATTAACCGAGCTTAAACTCGCCACCGCGCTCAAGCGCGACTTTATACGCTGGTCGACTCGTAATCCGGCTCAGAAACGCCGCAAGCTTGGGATGGGTCTGCGACGTCAAACCACCTCGCGCACTGGCCGCTTGGATGGGAAAGCTCATCTGAATATCAGCCGCAGAAATTTCCTCACCAGCAAACCATGTGGACTTGCTCAGCTCCTGCTCCAAAAACCCCAGATGCAGGTCTATCTGCGGTTGGATAAACGTACTCTTGGCCCGTTGCGCGATCTTCTTGGCAATGGGCTTGACGAAAAACGGCATGGGCGCAGTTTCGATACGGTTAAACACCAGCTTCATGACCAAAGGCGGCATCATCGATCCTTCGGCATAGTGCAGGAAATATTTATATTTCCAATACGCTGCCGTATCTTTGCCAGGCTGCAGGCGACCTGCTGCGTAGCGCTCCATGAGATACTCGATGATCGCGCCCGTCTCTGCCACAGTCACTTCACCATCGGTAATGACCGGGGACTTACCCAGAGGATGCACTGCTTTGAGTTCCGGCGGTGCCAGCATGGTCTTCTTATTGCGTTGATAATGCTTGATCTCATAAGGCAGACCCAGCTCTTCAAGCAACCAAAGCACGCGCTGTGAGCGCGAGTTATTCAGATGGTGTACGGTAATCATAGTGCGCCCTGAGTGGATACTATTACGATCTATTATTGTGCCGCAGACACGCTGGCCAGATCGTAGCCAAAGATGGAACGGCGGTTTTTGCTGTCAACATGATCGCAGTTATTCGAAATCTGTAGCAGCACATTGGCCAATGACAGCAGATGAGTACCGACGACTGATTTACCGGTCGTCAGTAGGGAAACACTGATATCTCGTTTAGGATCGGCCCAGCAGAGGATATTAGAAAAGCCTAAATGGCCAAACGCACCCTTGGTCATTGGACCAAAGAGACCTACGGGGTTTTCACCCAACATAAATCCAGTGCTGTAGTGCATGGGTGCCATCAACGTCGTATCAAACGACATGCGTGAGCTTTCCAAGGTTGCACGGAACACGGTCTTTGGGTCGAAGATCTTTACACCGTTATAGCTACCGCCGTTGAGCAGCATTTCAAAAAAACGACCCGCTTGTTCCGTCGTGGTATACAGATTACCCGCAGGGCACACCGTGTCCATAAAGCGTGGGTCGTTGGTGACATCAACGGCCATATTTAAGGAGCCGCCCAGTACGCGCTGCAGGTACATATTGGTCCCCAGCGCAGGATGGAAACCCGTGGCCGAATTCATCGCTACGATATCACGGAACTCTGGTGCCAAGCCGTAATTAAAGCAATCCATACCCATCGGCTTGGCAACATTGTCCTGGAGAAACTCTTTCAGCCCCTGCCCGGTCACACGCTCAATCAGTTCACCTAAGATATAGCCTGCGGTCACCGCGTGGTAAGACATCCGGTACCCTGAGGGAGACTCAGGCTTCGCTGCACACAGCAACTGCATAATCGCTTTGCGATCAAACAACAGTTCCGGGCTGACTTTGCCTTCGACATGTGGCACACCGCCACGGTGAGCCAGTAGATGTAAGATCGTCGCACGGCGCTTGCCGTTTACGCCATATTCGGGGATATATTGACTGATCGGATCCAACAGATCGATCTCACCGCGTTCGGCCAATAAATGCACCAACATCGCTGTGACTGTTTTAGACGCCGAAAACAAACAAACGGGTGTATCCGGCGTCGCGATCATTTTAGGTGTTTCTGGTCGATCATCTGGACCATTACCTCGGGCATGGCCAATGCTGCGATTTAAAACAATCTTGCCCTGACGGCGCAGACAGATTGAGACCATAGGATGGTTCGCTGAGCGATAAAGCCCCTCCACTGCATGCCAGATTTTTTCGACTTGGGTGTCTGTCATTCCCCCTTCAGCGGGGCTAGACTCATCTGCCGCATATCGGGTGACACTTTCAATATCCTGCGGAACACGAATGGTATTGGTCGAAAAAATTTTCATGATTTTCTGCGCTCAAGCGTTAAAATTTTGCTGTGGGGTAACTGCCCTGATCATACTGCATTTAAGCTGATATTCTATGAACGTGCACGTTCATAAAATACCAATGATTTTGCGCATTTAAGCAAGACTGCGTATCTTTTCTATATCCAAACCGCAAATCACGCCCCCTACACCATCCGTGATCACCGGACGTTTGATCACGCTACTTTTCTGCTGCATCAGCTGTACCGCACCTGCAGGCGTAGTCGCCAGTAATTGCTCGTCTGCCGACAAGCCGCGCCAGGTCGTGCCCTTGCGGTTAATCAGCGTATCCAGACTGATCTGCTTGAGCCAGCTGTCCAGGGTTGCTGCATCTATACCCGACTTTTTATAATCATGGAACTGATAGCTTACGCCCAGTTCATCGAGCAAGGTGAACGCCTTTTTCATGCTGTTGCAATTTTTAATGCCGTAAATTGTAATCATGCTGATCGACTCGTTTCTCTCTATCGTCTTGTCTTATTATCCACATTATTCGTGCTCAAAAGCTGCAGATAAACAAAAACCCATCATGAGATGGGTTTCGTTTGTACAGCAGGTAAACGACTTAAGCGGGTTCAGGCTCATTTTGTTTAACGACTTTGAGCACGAGCGCTGATTT
>JASLJP010000362.1 GCA_030152425.1 Aquirhabdus sp. | reverse complement strand
GCAGGCCACGGGCGACCACTAATGCCAATAGAAAACGCATCGTCAGTGACCAGATCGGGTTCAACTCGCGCAGACTCAGCACCACCGATAACGGGGTGGTCGACCAGATCAACACCACGCCGACATACGCCGCTGCGGTACGCCCGTAGAGGCTGGTATTGGCGGGTACTAAGCCTGTCTCATAGGCATCTGCAGTCACGATTTGCTCCTCGCTTTTAAAAATTTGGGCGGTTTGCCCAGTATCACGCCACTCTGTGAAGGCCATATGGCGCTGCACTCCCCGCCCCATAAAACCCTCGGCCAGAGAAACAAAAAGGCCGCTACAAAAGCGACCTAGGGGTAAGTATGAATGAATCTCAACTGTCCGCTATCGTCGCCCCAATAGGGGTTTGCGCCAAATCGCGACTGGGCGAATGACGGATACTGGGGCGAGGACGCTGCTGTGCAGCACAAGAGATAAGTTCATCGCTTGATCATGACGGCTTGCAGACGCAGCGTCAATAGGATCAGGCATAAAAAAACAGCCCATCATGGACTGTTTTTTTATGCGCATTCAGATCAGCAGAACTTCAAGCCACCATAGCAGTTTTGCAGCGGGACTTGGCCCAAGTTCAGAGATGGCAGTGTGGATGTCGCAAATAGACTACCAGTACCGACATAGGCGCGACCTGGTGTAGCAGACGCGAGGTCCAAGGTAGCACCCGGCACGCCGAGCCACCAGCCAGTTTGCGCATAGGTGTTGGGATTGGTATTCCAGGAATACGTGCCCGCAGAGCCGATCTGTGGCCAAGCAATCGGCTGACTATTGAGAGACAGCGACAAGCCCTGCGTGGTCGTACTGCTGGCTGCCAAGTTATGCACGTCGATCAAATTTTCATTCACGTTCGCGTTAACATTAACCGTCACCGGCAGACCCAACACTGACACGGTTGCCGTCAATGGGATGACACCCAACTGCTGACCGGTCAAGCGCTTGCCAAACAGCAACTGGCTATAGGTTCCGCCAGTAATCGTTGCCGAGCCATTGACCTTTGTATCAGGTATACCAAAAAGACCTGTATTACAGTCCGTACCACTCGCATTCGGACCATTAAACACACAGACGGTCACAGGCACGGTCAGATTGTTTACTGTAGTCGGGATCGAACCACTCAAGGTATTAATCCCGGTTTCACGACCGGGAATACCACCGGGTTGACCCGCCTCCGTGGTGAACGGGTTTTCACCAATCGACAACTGCCCCAAGATCTGTTGTGCACCGAGATTCAAACCAACCACATGGCGCTCCGAAAGTGATAACGGTTTATAAATCGCCAATTGAATAAACGGGTTGGTGAGCTTGGCATCGGAGTCTGCATAGGTACCACTGGGACCCACTGTGGTGCCCGTCAGCCGCACTTTAGACAAGTCAATATCACAACCCCGTCCATTCACCCCGCCACAGCCCAACTGCAGACGGTTAATATTCGCATTAAGCTCCACGGTGCCCTGCAGACCCAAGGTAAAGAAACCGATATCGGCATTGATACCAGGCTCTGCGATGTTATAGGTCGTGCTGGGTGGGATATAGTCGGTAAAAAAGGCCGATTGACCTGTCGTTAAAGACAACGCACCGTCATCCAACTCATGCATTGCTGCATGGCTGACGCCGACAGCACAGATCCAACCGACCACCGCGTATAGTGCTTTAGGTGCAAACAACTTCATGCTGTTCATTTCATACTCCACGGCAGAGGCCGCATGGAAACTCATTCAAAAATTCAATGTCATTAAGGCAATGTCACTGGCTTAAGCGTCAGCGTGCTATTCAACGTGCCACCCGTCAGTACCATTTTGCCAATCGGGCTGGCAACACCTGCCGAGGTATAAAGTTGCAACGTTGTCAGCAACTCATTGCCTTTAATGTTTTGAGGATTGACCTGAAGAAGTGACGTCAATGTACCGCTATCCGGGCCGATCACTAACTTGCTGCCCGAAGCCAGCGCCAAACGCCCCGTGACATTGTCCAAGCCCAGTGCTGCACCACTCGGCTCGGCAATACGGAAGAAACTGGTGGCAATGGCTTGGTTTGGCGTTGCTGGCGTTGCGACAGTCCCCGCAGAGCCTTTTAAGGTCAAGTCTGCTGTGAGCCCCAATGTGCTCGGGGTCGCCGCAGAGGTGCTTACATTCAAGAAATTTGTTGAGTTAGAGGTCGCATCGCTTTCCAACTTGAGATTGATGGTTTCCAGCGTGTCTTTATTACTGATAAAGGTTTGGAAACCGACCGGCTCTGCACCCGGCAGATAGCCGCCGGCCAAATTGGCTGACATCGCCAACAAAAAATTCGGCATGGTAATATTAATGTTATTGCTGGAGGCATTGCCGTTTAAGGTAATCACACCAGTGGCCTTCAGGTACATATTCATGTCACGCAGACCGATATACTGCGCCTTACTCGGCGTACTGGTGTCCGCCAAAAAGATCGCACTGTTCTGAATATCGGTACTTGGTGTCGTGCCGGTCTCGGTCGTACCGGCATTATTACCCGACATGGCCAGCGCCAAAGAATAACCCAGCGATGTGGCGGTATTGGCATTCAACGTCAGATTACCACTCACCCCATACAGCACAGGCATCAAGGCAAATCCGGTGACGCCACCACTAACAGGGCCTGTACCATTTTGATAGAAGGTGGTGTTCAGCGATACGCCTTGGATACTGGCACCGCGTACCGCAAACAACAGACTGTCCTTGCCTGTGATAGTTTGGGTATCGGTCGCAGTCAGGCCAAAGTTGCTGACGGTGGAGAGGATATTATTGGCACCTCGCCCGTTATTCAGTGCCAACGGCACGGGCATGGTCAAGCCGGTCGTGGTCGCACCGATCAAATTCAGATAAACGTTACCGCTATCGATGGACGGATTGGTTCCGTTTACATTGGAGAATGGCACAAAGTTGCTCATGCGGATGCCATAGCCACCAGCACCCGCCGCACCAAGCTCTAGCTCAAAACCAC
>JASLJP010000313.1 GCA_030152425.1 Aquirhabdus sp. | reverse complement strand
GAGAAATTATGCTGCTCATACATCAGCACACTCATGCCGAGTAGCCCCAGGGCGATGATAACCAGACTGATCATGGTGTTACTGGTGATTACTTCACGCAGGATCAGGTAGGACGCCACCGCCGTCCAAAATGGCAACAGGCCATTCATCCAGATCGCCGCATGGGCGGCAGGCGCGTGGCCAAAGCCTTGGTAGACCATCGAGGTATAGGCGATACCACCGATTAGGGCGAGTACCCACACGCGGCGGTCGAGCAAAAAGCGCCACTCGCGGCGATAGAGCTGGATCGGGATCAGAATGGCGGTCGCCGTAATAAAACGCAGTGCACCGATATCCCACGTGGTCATGACTTGAGTGGTGCCGACGCGTGAGATCAGGGTAAAACTGCCCCAGATCAGCATGGTGGCGGCGAGGCAGAGATAGCCGATGAGGCGATTCCGTTTAAGCTGGTCGATGTCGCTAAGCGGTGTTGCCACGCATAAAACTCCGAGGGTGAGGATCGCGCGTGCAGGGGCACGCGGGATGACTACAGGCGTTAGGCGGGTTGGCGTTGACGGCAGGCTTCGTAGACAGCCATGCCAGCCGCCACGCTGACGTTGAGGCTTTGCAGCTTGCCCGACATCGGAATATAGGCCAGATGGTCACAGGTCTCTTGGGTCAGGCGGCGCAGACCCGTGTCTTCGGCGCCCATGACGATGACCAGATTACCGCTCAGGTCGATCTGATGCAGTGGTTTGGCGCTTTCATCCAGCATGGTGCCGACGGAAAACACGCCTTGTTCCTGCAGCGCGACCAAAGTGCGCACCAGATTGGTGACCTGAAAGAACGGAATCACATCGGCAGCGCCCGCGGCAACTTTGCGGGCGACAGGCGTGAGGCCAGCGGCACGATCACGCGGTGCGATGATGCCATGTACCCCCATTGCTGCGGCCGTCCGCATACAGGCACCGAGATTATGTGGGTCGGTCACTTGGTCGAGTGCCAGCAAAAAAACATTCGGCGTCGCTTCGACCAGACGCGCCAGATCCCCCTCATCGGAGATCTGTGCTGGCCGTACGGCAGCAACGATGCCCTGATGCTGGCCGCCTTCTGCCAGACGGCTGAGGGTGTCGCGACTGGCTTTTTGTACCGAAATACCATGGGGTTCGGCCTGTTTGACCAGCGCCTGCAGGCGCTCATCATCACGGCCTTGCAGCACGAAGAGGCCGAGGATGTGCTCGGGCATGCTGGCGAGCAAGGATTCAACCGCATGCAGACCAAAATGATGTTCGACGGTTTTTGCGGGTTTAGCCATGATGATCTCAACAGGTGCAGGCGCGGCTGCGGTACGATGGGCGTAAAAATACGATGCGCTATTCTAACGAATTTAGGGGGCGCTGCCTGCACCTATTTTAAGACTGGACAGGCTTGCGGCGAGACATGATTCCACTCTTTGTCTCATCGGGCGAGGGCGAACCTGTGCCGTTGTTACCATTATCCGTTTGCGTCCATGGCCAAATCGGATGATACTTAGCCATAGTTTAAGGCGTTAGAGATACAGGCAATGATTAAAATAATGCTTATGAGTGGGTTATGCGGACTGCTCGTATGCGGCAGTAGCGCATCGGCGCAGGTCACCGCGATGGATAATAATGAGATGGCCGCGACGGTGCTGCCGGGGCAGCAAGTGCTAGTCCAGCCGACCGCACCGGTTGACTCAGGCAGCGGCCAGATCGCCGGTGTGGCTGCCGAAGCGCTGACTACGCGCGCGACGCCCGTGGTTGCAACCCCGAGCGCAGATATCTCCACCGCAGTCAGCGGGACGGGCAACCAGCGCCAGATCTCGATTCAACTGCCGATTACCCCCAATGTCAACGATCAACTGTCCAATATGGCGATGCGCAATATTGTGATCTCACAGGGCAATCTGCGCTAAGTCATCCTCTGCCTTGGGCATAAAAAAAACCGGCTTTCGTAGCCGGTTTTTTTTTTACGTCAGGTGCTGCTTAGTGTGCTTTACGCTCGGCGCGGACATGACGCGCTGCCTTGCCGCGTGCGCGGATATTCAGCAGCTCGACCAGCAGGGCAAAGCCCATCGCCGCGTAGATGTAGTTTTTGTCGACATGG
Source organism: Aquirhabdus sp. (assembly GCA_030152425.1). GTDB lineage: Bacteria > Pseudomonadota > Gammaproteobacteria > Pseudomonadales > Moraxellaceae > Aquirhabdus. The sequence goes on along the minus strand of JASLJP010000313.1, from coordinate 3,766 downwards.
ATCGCAAAGCCTTCGATGATCAGTACCACACCGACCAATACCAAGAAGGCCAAGGCCATGATCTTGATCGACGCATGACGTTCGACGAAGTCGCCGATCGGCTTGGCCATAAACATCATCACAAACACGGAGGCCATGACAGCCAGAATCATGACCGGCAGTTCATTGGACAGACCCACGGCGGTGATGACCGAGTCCAGCGAAAAGACGATGTCGATGATCGCGATCTGGATCACGATCGACAGCACGCCTTTTTCGGCGGCTTCTTTGGCATCCAGCGTATGCTGCGGATTTTCGATCCCATCGGTTTCTTCGAAAATCTCTTTGCAGCTCTTATAGATCAGGAACAAACCACCCCCGATCAGGATCAAATCGCGGCCGCTGAAGCCTTGACCCAGCACGCTGAACAGTGGCTCGGTCAGACGCATGACCCACGAAATCGACAGCAGTAGCAAGATACGGGTGATCATCGCCAAGGCCAGACCGAATAAACGCGTGCGATTTTGCAGACGTTTCGGTACTTTGGCGACGAGGATCGTCAAAAAGATGATGTTGTCGATACCCAGTACGATCTCAAGCACGGTCAACGTGATCAGGGTAACCCACGACTCTGGATTACTCATCCAGCTCATAAAATCCATACAACTGCTCGCTTTAGTAAAATAAAAAAGTTAAAAATCAACCACAGTTAAGACGATCAAACGGATAGATCGTTAAATCTTGTTGTACATAAAAAACGGATGGGGTGGAAATCGCACAGGTGACGCAAGGGTTGCGTTTAGGGCGTCGAGCCAGCGCCGTATCGCGTGATTAAGACTTTTGCGAAAGCGCAAAAAAGCGTGAGCCACGGCACGGTTGTTTCATGCGCAGATCTTAGCCGAATTTGTAGAAAAAAAGGAGATTTGTAGCGAGAGTTATACACAAAAAGGCTTTAAGCCGAGCCTAAAACCTGCGCATCAGCGGTTGCTACGCAGGTTTAGGGGGTGCGTATCGGGTTAGCCTTCGAAGTGGCAGACGTAGTCGACGACGCTGAGTGCTTCGATTTCAAAGCTGCTGTTGCCGTCGACGAAGAAGGACTGACCGCTGCGGAACTGCTCAGTGGCTTTGCCCGGACGGGTCACAGCGCACTCGCCCGAGATGATTTCCATGCGCTCAGGCGCACCGGTGTTAAAGGTCAGGGTTGAGGGCAGGATGACACCAATCGTTTTTTTGCTTCCATCGGCAAATAAAATAGTATGGCTGACACATTTGCCGTCAAAGTAAACATTCGATTTTTTGACCACACTGACGTGATCGAATTGCGCGGTGTTCATAACGCTCTCCAAAATGATGGGCTTATTCTAACAACCTGCACGGGTGAGAACCAGCCATTGCACGGGCTAAACGCTAGAATATAATGGGCTGATGACAGTTCTATCTCAGGATGGATGGATTTCTGCACGAATATCGCCGTGCGATGCAGCCCGCCAAGGCGATGCAAAAAACAGTCCGCATTGGATGACTCGGTTGTATTTATCCGAGAGGATCCTGCGTGTCGGGTGACTATGCAGGCGACTAAAATTGCGTTACGCTAGTGTAAGATATATCTTATAGTGCAGCAAGCCGCCCCGCTGGCCTGCCGCCCCGTGCGAAAATGTTGCGCACAGGCAGTGGCGGATGCCGCGCTGCATGGTATCGTGAGGAGCGCTCTGGCGTGCGGTGCGTGGTAATAGATCCCTTATATTTTTAGAGGCTGGGTAGCCCATGCTGACTCGACTAAGTTTGCAAAATTTTACGTTAGCGCGTGATGTGGTGCTGGATGTGCACGCGGGCTTTACCGTCCTGACCGGCGAGACCGGCGCGGGCAAGTCGATCTTGCTCGATGGACTATCAGCCTGTCTGGGCGAGCGGATGGATGCTCAGACGGTACGCTTTGGAGCAGACAAGGCCGATATCACTGCCCAGTTTGATCTGCTGCATAGCCAAGCGGCCAAGCACTGGTTAGAGGAGCGCGAACTGCTCGATGTCGATGATGAGCAAGAGGTGCGTCTACGCCGGGTGATCCTGAGCGAAGGCCGCAGCAAAGCATGGATCAATGGCACACCGACCAGCCTCGGCGATCTGCGCGAGTTGGGTGATCTACTGGTTCAGCTCCATGGCCAGCATAGCCAGCAGCAGTTGCTCAAACCCGAATACCCGATGCGCTGGCTGGATACCGCCGCGCAGCTACATCCTCAAGTCGATCATGTGCGTGTGCTGTACCGCGACTGGCAGTCAGTGCTCAAGCAGCAGGAGCATGCCCTGCGCGAGCGTGAGGCGTTGCTGACGCGCCAGGCCGTGCTGGCCACCCAGATCGAGGATGTGCAGCCCTATCTGGCGCACGACTACTCCGAGCTGGAACAAGAGCACGACCGGCTGAGCCATTTTGAAAGCATGATGCAGGATACGGCGATACTGCTCGATGGGCTGGACGAAGGCGAGGACAACCTGTTGTCCAAGCTGAGCCAACTGCTGCGCCGCGCGCAGACCCAATCAAGCCGCGCGCAGGCACTGGAAGCGGTCGCGCTAGGGCTCGAGTCGGCGCAGACCGAGTTGGTCGAGGCGGTGTCCACTTTGCGGCAGTTTGCCGATGAGCAGGTGCTCGATCCAGAGCGTTTCCGCATCGTCGACGAGTGTATGAGTGAGTACCACCGTTTGGCGCGTAAATATCGCACTACACCTGAATTATTAAAAAACGATTTTGCAAGCTGGCATAATGAATTGCAGAAGCTCGACAGTCTGGCCGATGCCGAAGCACTGCAGGCGCAGGTTGTTGCTGCTGAGGCGGCGTATACGACGGCCGCGCAGGCACTCGATGCCGCGCGCCAGCAGGCAGCGATCCCGCTGATCAAACAAATGACCGATCAGACCAAACCGCTGGCACTGCCGGAAGCCCGATTCGAGTTTGAGTTTGTCGAAGCCACGCCTTCGGCACAGGGGCTCAGTCAGATCCGGCTGTTATTCAGTGCCAACCGTGGTATACCGCCGCAGCCTTTGGCCAAAGTTGCTTCAGGTGGTGAGCTGTCGCGCATCGCCTTGGTCATGCAGGTCATGATCGCTGCGTATGCCAAAGCGCCGATCCTGGTCTTTGACGAAGTTGATGTCGGCATCAGTGGCGGTACGGCAGAGGTGGTGGGGCGTTTGCTGCGCAGTTTGGGTGAGCAGGTGCAGGTGCTGTGTATCACGCACCAGCCACAGGTCGCGGCTCAAGGTCACCAGCATGTGTTGGTCGAAAAACAGCAAGGCGAGCAGGCGGCCAGTCACTTGCGCCAGCTTAGCGCCGATGAGCGTGTCGGCGAGCTTGCCCGGATGTCGGGCGGCGTCGAGATCAACGAAGCCACACTGTCCCATGCCCGCAGCTTGTTGCAGAGCAGCGTCTAAGGATGCCATCGCCAGATTTTTCATGTAAAGGATTGCGTGTTTTAGGATAACCTGCATCGGTACAGCGGGTGATCGTCCGAGCCGTATACCGTTTAGTCGCGGTTCTACGCGATGTCATCGGACGAGAACTTGTAAAACATCACGGGTCACACCATTTATTAACTAAAGTAGTCTCACTTTAAATTTTATGGGAGCTCCTATGACCAAAAGCCTAACGCATCGCTGTTTGATCGCTCCGCGTGATTCGGACTCGATCGCTGCAGATGATTTCTTCGCGGATTCATTGATCTACATTGCCCGTCATGATGAAGACGGTGCGATGGGATTGCTGCTGAACCGTCCGAGCAACGTCGGTATCAGCGAGCTG
>JASLJP010000266.1 GCA_030152425.1 Aquirhabdus sp. | reverse complement strand
AAACGGCGCTTGCCGGGTGTGGACTCATACGCAGTCAACAGTTCGCGACCCGACAGCAGCTCGAAATTGGCCGTCTGCACAGGGGTATTGGTGCCAAATGCACCGCCTTGCGCCTTCCTGCACTGGCTGCAATGACACATCTGGATGGGTTCCAGCGCTGCATGGATCTGAAAGCTCACCCCACCGCACAAACAACTGCCGTGTATCATCACCCCGCTCCTCAAGCAAAAACAAATAAAGGGTACTTAATCAGATAAGTACCCTTTATAGATCAATACGCTCAGCCTAACGCGTCTGCGCGTGCCGAATCAACCGTGACGCTTGGCAAAATCTTGCATAAACGCGACCAAGGCATGAACCGCTTCGAGCGGTACCGCATTGTACAGACTGGCGCGCATACCACCGACCGAGCGGTGCCCGGCGAGATTAAGCAGCCCTGCTGCTGTCGATTCCGCCAAGAACGCTTTCTCCAGCGAGGCATCTGCCAAGGTAAACGGCACGTTCATTTTGGAGCGATTTGCAACCGCAATCGGATTGGCATAAAAACCGCTCTGATCTATATAGCCATACAGCGTGGCTGCTTTTTCTGCATTCAATTTCTGAATCGCGGGCAGACCACCTTGCTCGATCAGCCACTCAAACACCAGTCCAGCCAGATACCAGCCAAAGGTCGGCGGGGTGTTGATCATTGAGCCATTTTTGGCCTGGGCAGCATAGTCCAGCAGGCTCGGAGTCGCTGACTGAGCATGGCCGATCAGGTCGTCGCGCACGATGACCAAGGTCAGGCCGGCAGGGCCGATGTTCTTTTGCGCACCAGCGTAGATCAGGCCGAATTTGGAGACGTCCAGAGGCTCCGACAGGATCGCAGACGAAAAATCAGCCACCAGCGGGGCATCTACTTCCGGTAGAAAATCATACTGCAGACCACCGATGGTTTCATTCGGCGTGTAATGCACATAGGCAGCGCCCTGGGTCAACTGCCACTCGGACTGCGCGGGCACATGACGGAAATGATCTGCTTTGCTCGATGCAGCAACGTTGACATTGCCGTAACGACGCGCCTCTTCGATGGCTTTTTGCGCCCAAATACCGGTGTCGATATAATCGGCAGTTTGGCCAGCCGCCAGCAAATTCAGCGGTACCGCTGAGAATTGCAGCGTAGCGCCGCCCTGCAAAAACAGCACTTTATAATTGGATGGAATACCCAGCAAGGTGCGTAGATCTGCTTCGGCTTTCTCGGCTGCGCCGACATAGTCATCGCTGCGGTGACTCATTTCCATGATGGACATGCCGGTACCATGCCAGTCTGGCAGCTCGGCTTGAGCACGGTTGAGGACTGCAGTCGGGAGCGCAGCAGGACCTGCACAGAAATTAAAAGCACGCATGTAGATGTGTCCTTGCGAGGAAAAAAGATGAGGCTAAACGCAAATCGCTGTGCTTGACGCCAGCTAGGCGCATATTTAAACATATTTTGCTGCTGAATGATGATTCGTTTCTACGTGATGTAAAATTTAGCGTTCGTGCATTGACGCATGCGCTACAATCCTTTTGAATTGATTGAATGCACAGTGCTGCAAATTATGAATAATGGATGCCTGTAGATCGGCAGACGTCTAACCACGTGTACACTGCAGGGATTGGCCGCAAATACTGTGATCAAATTATTTAATATATTAAAATATAAAACATTATTAACACTGCTCTTGATCATCGCCGTTTCGATAGGGGTGTATTTGGTCGTACGTGTCACCCACTACGGCGAAAATCAGGCACGCAGTTTCTTTGTCTCGCAGGCAGAGTTGGTCGCGGCTGCGGTAGACCCAAACGATGTCGCAAGCTTTAGTGGCGATAACGCCGAGCTCAAAACAGCCGCCTATAAGCGCACCTTGCAGCGCTTGACCCGTCTCAAACAAACCATGCCCGATGTACGCTTCGTCTATCTGATGCGTCTGGAAGATCGTCAGGTGCGCTTTATTTTTGATACCGAAGACAGCCGCTCGAAAGACTATTCGCCGCCGGGTGAAGTGTATGAAAACCCCTCCCCGCATTTGAAAAGTATTTTTGAAACTGGCAAGGCCTTTGAAGAGGGTCCTTTTGTCGATCATTGGGGCAGTTGGGTTTCCGCGCATGCCCCCATTTACGATGCAAAAAACAAGAAGGTCATCGCCATCTCAGGAATCGATATCAAAGCCGCGACTTGGGAGCGGCGTATCCAGATCTACCAGATCAGCAGTGGCTTAATCTCCGGTCTCCTGATCTGTCTGATGATGGGCAGTGTATTTTTGCACAATGCCGTAAAGCACTGGCAAGATGCTGAAGGCGAAGTGAATAAAATGGCACGCTTTGATGCGCTGACGGGTTTGCCGAATCGCTATCTGATCAATGAAATCCTACGTCGGGTGATCGTGGATTCGGAAAAACATGAGCTCAAGTTTGCCCTGCTGTTCCTCGACATGAATAACTTCAAATGGGTCAACGACACGCTGGGACACTCGACTGGCGACCTACTCCTTCAAGAAGTCGCTTCACGGCTCAAGGGGGTGCTGCGCGGCTCGGATACGGTCGGACGCTTTGGCGGTGATGAGTTTATTTTCATTTTGGAAGACTTGGTGGATGAGGTCTACAACACCCGCATGATCGCAGAGAAAATCCTAGCAGTGATGGCAGAACCCGTTGCCATCAAAGGGCTGGAAAATTTCACCACGACAGCCAGCATCGGCATCGCGATCTACCCCAAAGATGGCGACTCAGTCGAACAACTGATGTCCAATGCTGATCGCGCGATGTATCAAGCCAAGAAAAATCCGCTCAGCCATATTATCTTTATCAATCAAGTCTGAACTGTGAGGCAACAAAAAAGACGCCGAAGCGTCTTTTTTGAACGTACATACGTGCTTACTCGGCGTCGCCTTCAGCAGGGGTCGCATCGGTTTCAGACACTGCGCTCTCCACAGTGGCGTCACTACCCGCCGCAGCGACTTCGCCATCGACCACGTCGCCGTCAATGACCGCGTCATCGCAAACACCATCCAGACAAACCACACCCACCAAGGTTTCACTCTCACCCAAACGGATGAGCATGACACCTTGCGCGTTACGACCCACTGAACGGATCTCGGATACGCGGGTGCGTACCAAGGTGCCTCCATCGGAGATCAACAGCAATTCATTGCTGTCATTCACGGCAGTCGCACGTACCAGTTCGCCGTTACGTTCGCTGGTTTGTACCGCGATCACGCCTTGGCCACCACGATGACGTACCGGGAAGGCATCTACCGTGGTGCGTTTACCGAAGCCATTGGCACAGGCGGTCAACACCTCACCGGACTCCGGTGCCACGACCAGCGAGACGATACGCGAGGCATCATCGATACGCATACCGCGCACACCCATCGCCGTACGACCGACCACGCGCACTTCGTTTTCGTCAAAGCGGATTGCTTTGCCTTCGTTGCTAAACAGCATGATCTGCTGCGTACCATCGGTAATGGCGACACCGATCAAGGTGTCTTCTTCTGACAATTCGATAGCGCGCAAACCGACACTACGTGGGCGGCTAAACTGTTCCAATTCGACACGTTTCACCGTGCCGTCGGCTGTCGCCATAAAGACATAATGCGAC
>JASLJP010000257.1 GCA_030152425.1 Aquirhabdus sp. | reverse complement strand
GATAGAATGCCCGCCGTCGGAGAGGTGGCAGAGTGGTTGAATGTACCGCACTCGAAATGCGGCGTAGGATAAAACCTATCGAGGGTTCGAATCCCTCCCTCTCCGCCAATAGATTTTAGAAACATTGAAAAAAGCCCTGCTGATTAGTGCAGGGCTTTTTTATGCCTGCACGACATCACTCACGCGCTGGCCGTGATGGTCGCGCCAGTCACGACTACCGCGTGGGCACAGCTTGAGTCACGCCATGTTCGTGCTACCATCAGGGCAGGTCGCTGACACGCCGCCACACGCCCCAGCTAGGATGCCTCCCGATGATCGCCGAATCCCCCTACGTCACACCGACCCCCGCGCCACGCTGGGCAGTCGCCATGCGCCGTCTCAATGACTGGATGCTGTTTAATATCGGCGGCGGCCCGCGCCCGCTGAAACTCGCCTGGGTCATCAATCTGCAAAAAGGCGGCAGCTTCTTTCTGCTCGGTTTTCTGATGTGGTACTACGCTGATAAAACGCCATGGGCGACCTCCACTGCCGCATGGGTCTATCTGGCTTTGCACGGCAGCTACGGTCTGGTCTGGCTTATGAAAGACCTTGCCTTCCCCGACCCCAACTGGCAACCGCGCTGCACCATCCTGAGCGCGATCTGGGGCGTATTGGGTCTTGCCCTGTATTGGGTGATCGGCTGGCTACTCATCTCGGGCACATCCAATCCCAGCTATCCACTGCCCGAGCATGCATGGTTCACGCTGTGTATTGCCTTATGCCTGCTCGGCTGTGTCATCGTCTTTGCTGCCGATACGCAGAAGTATGTACAACTGCATGCCGCACGCGGCCTGATTACGACGGGCATGTTTCGCTATATCCGCCACCCGAACTATCTGGGCGAAATGATGATCTACGGCAGCCTTGCGCTGATGGCATGGCACTGGCTGGCCTTTGTGATCATCGGCTACTACTGGAGCTGTATGTTTGCCGTCAATATGGTGATGAAAGAAGCCAGCATGTCACGCTACGCTGAGTGGGCGGCATATAAAAAACGCAGTTGGTGGCTCGTGCCGTTTATTGTTTAAAACATCTTTGAACCGGGAAAAGGACTACCTGTCCGCGACTCCCGCGTCCACAGTGCTTTAATCAACCCACCACCCTATGCTACAATTCCGCCCGTTCAGCGCCCCTCACGGTGCTGGACTGACGGTGTCGCTGCAACCATGCGCCCACCGTAAGACACTGCAGGAGAGACTGACGTCGCTACCCATGCACGCTGGCGCCGAAGGAGCAACCACCCCGGAAACTCTCAGGCAAAAGGACTGTAGTGTCGATCTAAAATCTGGAGAGAGGCGGTTCGACCGCCCACCGAAGGGGAAGGCATCAGCCCAATGATGTCGAAGCTCTCAGGTACCGTGACAGATGGGGTGATCCGCCGATATTTCGGCTTAAATTTCACACCCCTAGGCTCACTATGACTCATATACTCGTGATCGGCGCAGGCATTACCGGCGTCACGACTGCATACAATCTCTCCCAACTCGGCTACCAAGTCACGGTACTGGATCGTCATCTGTATCCAGCGATGGAGACTTCATTTGCCAACGGTGGCCAACTCTCCGCGAGTAACGCCGAAGTGTGGAACAGCGAAGCAACCATTTTGAAAGGTCTGAAATGGATGTTTAAAGCCGATGCACCACTGCTGATGAATCCAGCGCCGTCGATGCACAAGTACCTGTGGATGTTTGAGTTTGTCAGCAATATCCGCAAATACCGTGACAACACCATCGCCACCACCAAACTGGCGATTGATGCGCGTCAGCATCTGTATGCCATGGCCGAAAAAGAAAACATCGACTTTGACCTTGAGCGTCGTGGCATCCTGCACTTCTATCATGACGCCGCATCGTTTGCGGTCGCGGGCACAACCAACGCCCTGCTCAATGAAGGCGGTCTGGAACGCTACGCCGTGACCCCGGAAGAAATCAAACAGATCGAGCCGACCCTGACCGGCGACTACTACGGCGGCTACTACACGCCATCCGACGCGACCGGCGACATCCATAAATTTACCCGCGGTCTGGCCAAAGCCTGTGAAAAATACGGCGTGCGCTTTATCCAAGGCGTCGACGTGCAGTCAATCAAGACCGGCAAAGACGGCGTGTCGCTCAAATACCGCACCCTAGACACCGCCGACCTCACCAACACCGACCACGACAACATCACCGAAATCAGCGGCGATGCCTTGGTCGTCTGCGCGGGTGTGGGCAGCTACCATATCGCCAACCTGCTCGGCGATCGCGTCAACATCTATCCGGTCAAAGGCTACTCGATCACCGTCCATCTGGATGACCCGGACAGCGTCGCCGGTGCACCGTGGGTCAGCCTGCTGGATGAGAGCGCCAAGATCGTGACCAGCCGTCTGGGTGCCGACCGTTTCCGCGTGGCAGGCACTGCCGAGTTTAACGGCTATAACCGTAATATCCGCGCCGACCGCATCGAGCCATTGGTCTCGTGGACGCGCCGCAACTTCAACATCAACACCTCTCGTGTGGTGCCATGGGCGGGTCTGCGCCCGATGATGCCGGACATGATGCCGCGCGTCGGTCAAGGCCGTGCCGATCGTGTGTTCTATAACACCGGTCATGGTCACTTGGGCTGGACACTGTCCGCAGCCACGGCGGCGATCATCAGCCAGAACATTTTTGAGCGCTATCCGGTCAAATAAGCCCGTCCTTGAATGAAACGCCCTGCCCCTGCGCAGGGCTTTTTTTTTGCCTGTCGCACAGAGTCATGTCTGTTGTCAGGACAGGACAGCGGACCGATCGGGCGCAATGCCGCCATTGGCTTACACACGGCGTAGCTTATTGATCACATTTGTAAAAATTTACGCTGAAATGTTTTAAAAATGTATCCACAGTGCGGTCTGAACCTTATAAGATAGGCTCATCCACACTCACGCATACCTGTAGAAACCAAGTAGAACACCCCCTATGTCACGTCTGCCCCAGCAATCCTCTGACGACCTCACACCCACCGCAGCGCCGACCCAAAAGCTGTGGGGTGCCACCGAAATGGTGGGCGAATCCTATGCCTTGCAACGCATCCGCACCCTCATCGACCGCGTCGCGCCGACTGACCGTCCGTTGCTGATCTGCGGCCCGACCGGCTCAGGCAAAGAAGTGCTCGCCCAGCGCGTGCACGTGCGCGGCATGCGCAGCAAAGACCCTTTTATCGATGTGAACTGCGGCGCGATTCCAGAAAATCTGGTCGAGTCCGAACTGTTTGGTCATACCAAAGGATCGTTTACCGGTGCATCGGGCTATCAGCCGGGCTTCTTCCAGCAGGTCGGGAAAGGCACGCTGTTTCTGGACGAGATCGGCGAGTTGCCGCTGGCATTGCAGCCCAAGCTGCTGCGCGTGCTGGAGTCACGCAGCTTTAGACCGGTGGGTTCGAGCAAGGCCTTGCAGTTTGAAGGTCGCATCGTGGCAGCCACCCACCGTGACCTGCAGGCCATGGTCAAGGAAGGGCGCTTTCGCGAAGACCTCTACTACCGCCTGTCCGTCTTTATCCTTGAGCTGCCGAGCCTCGATCAGCGCACGGAAGACATCCCCGCGTTGATCAACCATTTTTCGGCGCGTCAAGCGCGTCCGCTGGCCTTTACCCAAGACGCCATCTTGCGCATGACGCAGCAGACCTGGCCGGGCAATATTCGCCAACTGCGCAATGTCATTGACCAGATCAGCGTGCTGACCGACGATCCGTGTATCGACGTCGCGACCCTACTGCCCTTTTTGAAACCCATCGCCGAGCATGCCGAAAAACCAGATCACAGTGACGCCCTGATCGATGCCCTCATCGACCTCCCGGCTGTCGACAAGCTGGCGATGGTCGAAGGCATGATGATCGACCGGGCGCTGGCGCGCGCGCATGGCAACAAAACTGCAGCCGGTCAGATGCTGGGCGTCGGACGCAAGACCGTGGAGCGCCGCCTCAAACTGCGCGACCAGCAGGGTCAGGAACTGAATCAGATGATGGTCAGCGCCCAGCAATTCATCGACAGCTCCAAATTCCCCGAAGCCATCGACCTGCTCAGACGCTGCATCGCCCAGCACGGCACGGTGATGGGCGGTCGCCGTCTGTTTGAAGCCTATCACATGCTGGGGGTCAGCCTGCGCAGCAGCAATGGCTGGCTGTGTGCCGAAGCCCAAGTCTGCTACGAGGCAGCACTGGCAGCCGGAAAGGACAGCTGTGATGACCTTGAGCTGTCACGCCTGCAGTTTGGCATCTGGACGACCCAACTCATGACGCTGGAGCTGGGCAAAGCTCGCGCCACCGCGCAAGAGATGGTGCAGCGCGCGCACAAGATCGCCCTACCTGCGGCACTGGACGAGGCGCATATCGCCTTGGCCAATACCTTGTTTTGGCTGGGCGACAGCGAAGAAGCCATCGCCTGTCTGGGACGCGGCGCGCTGCTCGGCATTACCCGCAGCAGCGAGCATATCGGCGTGCAGGGCTTCGACCTCGCAGGCTTGGCGATCACCTTTGAAGGCTTGGCGGCCTTTCAGCGCGGCGCCTTTGATCAGGCGCGTTGGGCACTGGATACCTTGGAAGACCGTGCCAGCGAGCAACATCAACAGGCCTTTAACCGCTGTATCTCCCTGCAGGGTGCAAC
>JASLJP010000252.1 GCA_030152425.1 Aquirhabdus sp. | reverse complement strand
ATCTTTGTAATCGATGTATTTTGTGTTCTCTGCTGTGAAGCGGCAGAACTTGCGACGACGATAAAAACGTGCCATTGTCGATTGCTCCTTATGCTTCGTCAGCGATCATGTCAGAGGAAGATACATCATCGTGACGCTGTGCTTTACGCGCGCGTTTTTCTTCGGCGCTCTTGGCGAGCAGCGATTCTTCGGTGATGGCTTCATCGCGACGGATGATCAGATTACGGATGATGGCGTCGTTGTAGCGGAACAGCTCTTCGAGTTCGTCGAGAGTTGTTTGGCCACATTCGATGTTCATCAAAATGTAGTGGGCTTTGTGGATCTTGTTGATTGGATAGGCGAGTTGACGACGGCCCCAATCTTCGAGGCGATGGACTTGGCCACCCGCATCTTTGATCTGGGTCAGGTAACGCTCGACCATGCCAACAACTTGATCGCTTTGGTCTGGATGAACCAGCAGTACGATTTCGTAGTGACGCATGTATAGCTCCTTACGGTTTAGACAGCCCCTGACGTTGATTTCAAAGTAAACCTTTGAAAAATGACAGAAGCAAGGAGGCACGCAGCATTTAAGAATAAATGTTTAGCCTGCGTGATCGCAAAAGCGAAGCGCGGATTATACCGAGTGCTGCGATTTTATACAAGGTTTTACAATATTTTAAGCCGCGATTCATCCCCATGCCCAAACACCTTCACATCGGAACTCAATGCGCTATTGGGGTGGGGTGACCACTTTTTTCTTACGTTTGCGTTTTTTAAACGGATACATGAACTGGCCGACAAAGCCTTCAGGGACTTTGGTCTCTGGCGTGGTGCCATAGTGCTGTGGCAGATGTTCAGGCATATGGGCGGTTTTAAAAATCACATCGTAAATCGGCAAAAATGCAGCAAAATTAATGTCCAGCGCTTCTTTTTCCGAGGAGTGATGCCAGTGGTGAAACTCAGGGGTGGCCAACACCCAGCGCACGCCGGGGAAGCGAAAACGAACATTGGCATGGATGAAAATGGCGTGAAACGAGATAAACACCAGATAGGCATAGGTCGCTGCAGGGGCAAACCCCATAAACAGCAGCGGAATATAACCAATAAAACGATTGGTAATGATCTCCAGGACATGCACGCGGCTAGCTGCAAGCCAATCCATATGCTGCGAAGAATGGTGAACGGCATGGATACGCCATAGGCGCGGCACCTTGTGCATGCTGCGATGTATCCAGTAGCTGAAGAAATCCACCATGATCAGGATTTCGATGAACTGCAGGATAACGGGCTGACTACTGACCGCCTGCTGCCAGGTCGGATTCAGCCAGCGATTAAACAGAATTTGCGCCGGGATAATGGTAAAGAAACTGATCAACTGCAAACCGATATGGCTAAACATAAAGTATTTAAGATCAGTCACCCAGCCTTTGCGGAGTAATTTTTGCTCACGGTATTTGGCAAAGAAACGTTCCATTGGAATGAAGATCAATGCGGCGATCAGCAAGGTGAGGATGAAGTAGTCCAGCCCGGCATACATGCTGCGCGCATGCGTACTGCCTTCAATCTGTCCAGAGGCCAGCAATGCGGCCAACGCATTGAGCAACATGCCTGACAGCCCCCAGCGCCGGTTGGGGTTGCGCAGGGTACTGATGATCCCAGCGATAAAGCCGATCGCGATGCTGGTGATCAAAATTTGGCGCAGCAGATGCGCGTTGTATAGCGGTCGGAATTCCGGCGTGGTGAGTAGCCCGGGAAATAGAAAACACAGTGCGCTTAAAATGGTCAGTAGGCCGAGCGCAATCGAGACAAAGGCAGAGACTTTGCCCGTGCCGCGTTCAAGCGCTTGGTCTTCTAAATTGCGCCGCAGTAGATCGGTCATGGCGGTTATCCTTGGAGCGAGTCCTTTCATTCTTATCGTTTGTGCTGAGAAAGCATACAGGATAGGCCATAGATGTGCCAGAAGCGCCGAAGGGGAGCTATCGTGGTGTGCGCGCGTGGCGTTCGTTGCGCTGCTTGGGTTTGACGAGGATATGCACACCCAGTAGCCGGTCGTACCATGTCGGCAGCGGCTGTCGATAAAATCCCAACGCAATCGGGATGGACAGGGCAAAGAGTAACAGGGCCACGCCGATGATTTTGAGTAAAAACAGAACTAAACGTGCGGCACCAGTCGGGTCAAGCAGTGAGAAGTCTTGCAGGTCAAGCGGGTGAATCGTGGGGTTGATGCACAGCAGCACCAATCCACCCAGCCATAATAGCGGTAAGCCGAGGCAACGGCTGATCAGGCCATGAAGCCAGAAAGTAAGGGGCGCGAGGGGCGCTGCCGCTGTGGCTTCGCGATGTTTATACAACTGACCCAGAAATTGGCCAAAGCTTTGTCCCCGGCTCAAGCACAGCCACAGATCAAGGGTTAGCATCAGACCGATCATGGCCATCGAGAGGGGAAACTGGCTCACCATTGCAACCACGAACGATCGGAGATCCAAGCTGGTTTGTAGATTGCACGCACACCAAAAAGCGACGATGGCAAGTCCACACCACACCGTACTGTCAATCGCATGGTCAATTATCCCCGCCTGCATACGCTGCTCACGATTGGCTGCGAGGTGCTCAGTGGTCTGGCGAGGCGATCTTGGCGGGCTCGGTAAAGGGGGGGTAGGCATAGATGCGCGGCTTAGCCGTTATCCTCTTCGCTCTCATCGGGGTCTCTGATACGCGTTGCGAGCACTTTGTCGATGCGCTTACCATCCATGTCGACGATTTCCATCGACCAGTTGGCCCAGACGATTTTGTCCGTGGTTCTGGGGATACGCCCCAGCTGCATCATCATCAGGCCGGAGAGGGTGTTGTATAGCCCGCGCTCTTCTTCGGGAAGCGTCTTGATCTTGAGGCGATCTTTGAGGTCGTGGCTTGAGATCATGCCGTCCAGCAGCCATGTGCCGTCTTCACGCAGGATGGCGTAGGAGTCTTCCTCATCGTCGGTCTGGAACTCACCCGTAATGGCTTCGATCAAGTCTTGCACGGTCACAATCCCTTGGATATCGCCGTATTCATCGACCACCAGTGCCATTTCGGTTTGCGAGCTACGCAGTAGGTTGAGTAGCTCCATGCCATTGAGTGATTCCGGCACATATAGGGGCGGCTCCATCAGGGCCTGTAGGTTGAGCGGCTCTTGGTTCAGGGCTTGGGTTAAGACACTCTTGGCCATGACCACGCCCATCACGTCGTTGACACTCTCACGGCAGACTGGAAAGCGTGAGTATTCACTGTGATTGATGATCTCGAGAATCTTGTCGAGGTCATCATCGACGGATAGCCACGTCACGTCGAGGCGGGGCACCATGAGGCTAGCGATCTTACGGTCATCGAGACGAAACACGTTGCGCACCATCTGATGTTCTTGCTCGTCGATCAAGCCGCTTTGTGAGCCTTCGACCAAGATGGCATGGATTTCATCTGAGGTCATTTTTGGGCCTTGGCGATTTTTGATGCCGATCAGGCGCAGCACCAGATAGGTCGAGCCGGACAAGAAGCGGACGATCGGGAGCATAACCGCCGTCAACCACAGCACCGGGCGTGCCACAATGCGAGCGACGGATTCTGGCGCGAGCTGTCCCAGGCGTTTAGGGGCAAGCTCGCCAACCACGATATTGACATAGGTAATGACAGCAACGACAAAGACAATGGACAGCGTATGCGCTACGCCAGCACGCATCCCAGACTCGACAAGGAAATCGGCCACCGGATCGGCGAGGGCAGCTTCACCCAAGATCCCGCTGATGATCGTAATGGTTGAAATGCCGATTTGCATGGTCGACATAAAGTCGGCAGGGTCTTCGCCGAGCTTGGCTGCTGCGATGGAGCCGCTATCGCCCTCATCGATCAGTTTTTGCAAACGCGTTTTCCGTGCGCTGACCAATGCCATTTCTGACATGGCAAACACGCCATTCAAGACGATCAATAGAAATAAAACCAAAATCGTCATACGACCGCCATCATGTGTGTGCTCTTTCCATATCCATTGATTAAAGGTGCCACGTATATCTCGGATTCAACATCAAAACGCGCGGCTCATCCTGTGACCAGCCGCGGCTTTATTTAAAACTTGGGTTTCTCTTGTACCACAGGTTCAGCTTTGATGACCAAGGTCTTGGCAAATCGATCATGCAGCGTACGATTCTGTTTGGTAAACAAAAAGATAAAATCGGCGATCAAAATAACCGGACTGATGAAGTAATAGCCGAAATATTTGACCACGACTGATCGTAGCAAGACACTGCGCAGGAATGTTGGTTTTTCAAAGGTGCCCGCATCGACGATTTTGATCTTGAGCAACATTTTGCCGATGGTTTGGCTGCGAGATGCGATCAGAGCGCACTGGGCGACGGTCACGCCAAGTGCCGTGAGCATGACTGCCCGCAGCGAGGCTGCCGGAAATAGTTGCGCATATCCCGCCATCAAGGCTTCGTAGTCATGCTTAGGGTCAGTAAAAAAATTTTGCAGTAATGCTGCATTTTTGGTTTGGAT